>DASXQD010000380.1:0-6801 GCA_036493195.1 Gemmatimonadaceae bacterium
TTCGACATCGTGGACTCCGACCGCGACAAGGTTCTCTCCGCGTATCGCGCGATGCTCGCGATGGACCCGGGCAACCCGATCGCGCTCAACAACATCTCCCAGGAGCTGTTCAACAGTCATCAGTACGCAGAGGCTGAAAGCCTGGCAGTGCGCTGCATAGATCTGGGGAGCACCGGCACCTGCTTCTTTCACGCGCTGCGCAACCAGATGGTGCAGGGGAAGTACGCGGCGGCGGAGACGACGATCGCACGGTGGCAGGGCAAATCGCCGAACGATCCGAATATGAAGCGAGCACGATTCGCATTCGCCTCTGCGCGCGGAGACTACGCGGCCGCCGAGCGCAACTTGCGCGAGCTTCAGACTACGGGCCCCACGAATCCCTTTTGGCGCGGATCGAACGCGAACGATGCCGCGGCGCTGGCCGGCACGCGGGGAAAGCTCTCTCAGGCAGAAGAGCAGTACCGCGTGTCAGCGGAAGCTGCCGAGGAGCGAGGAGCCCCGACTGATTTTCTCACCGAGCACGCGTTCCTGGCGCAGATGGAAGCACGCCAGCAAAATCGCCCGGCCCGGGCGATCGAGGCACTCACCTCCGCGCTCGCCAAGCATCCGTTGTCGGCCATGAGAGTGACGGAACGTCCGTATGCGCTCCTGGCGAGCACGTATGCCATTGCAGGCCGCCCGGAGGAGGGCGAGCGCCTGATGTCGGAGTACGCGCACGAGATGCCCGCTGGCCTTCAAAAGGGCGATATCGATCGCCTCACGGCGCTCGGCGACATTGCGAATGCGCGCGGGCAATATGCGGAGGCAATCACCGATTACAAGACGCAACGCGAAACCGACGGACGCCCGAACTACAACGTCTTTCAGATGGCGTACGCTTTCGCGAAGCTCGGACAGGTGGATTCGGCCAGGACGTACTACGAACGCTACCTGGGGAATGCGGGTCCGTATCGCATCCTGGGCGACGTCTTCTATCTGGCGGCGACCTATCAGCGACTCGGCGAGATCTACGAAGCCCAGGGTGATCGCAAGAAGGCGATCGAGAATTACCTGAAGCTCACTGATCTTTGGAAGAACGCCGATCCCGAGCTCCAGCCGATCGTACAGGATGCGCACGCGCGCATCGCTCGCCTGAGCGCGGAACACTAGAGCCCGGAGTTCACTCGGCTTGCGTCCCTTCTGCATCATGGGCGCGTCGCTCGGATTCCCTTAGCTTTCAGTCGTGTCCGCTCCTGCCCGTCGCATTCTCCTCGCCGACGCCGACGCGTTCTATGTCGCCGTCGCGCGCCTCGTCGATCCCGAGGGCGCGGGGAAGGCCCCGCTCCTGATCGTGGGCGGATCGCGCGAGAGCCGCGGCGTCGTGTGCTCGGCCTCCTACGAGACGCGCAAGTTCGGTGTGCGCTCCGCCATGCCCACCGCGCAGGCGCTCAAGCTCTGCCCGCAGGCGATGTGCGTGCCCGTGCCTCGCGGCGCCTGCTCGCGCAAGAGTGCAGAGATACGACGGGTGCTGCAGCGCTTCACGCCCGTGGTCGAGGGCGCGAGCATCGATGAATGGTATCTGGACATGGATGGCACCGAGCAGCTGTACGACAACGAGCCGCTCGAGCGCACGGCGCAGCGCATCCGCGACACAGTGCGTGAGGAGACGTTGCTCTCGATCTCGATCGGCGGTGGTACGAACAAGCTCGTCGCCAAGATGGCGGTGGAGGTCGCGAAGCCCAAACCCGGCAACGATGCCACTGGTGTGCACATCGTGGCGCCCGGAGACGAGGCGAGTTTTCTCAAGCGATTTCTCCTCGCCGAAATCCCGTTGGTCGGTCCGAAGTTCCAGAACCGTCTCGAGCGCGCGGGCCTGCGCACCGTGAACGACGTGCTCGAGCACTCGCTACCGGAGCTGATTCGCTGGTTCGGCGATCGCGAGGGACAATGGCTGTGGGATCGCGTGCGCGGCATCGACGGCGGCGAGGTCGAGGGACACGGCGAACAGAAAAGCATGAGCCGCGAGGAGACGTTCGCGACCGACATCAATGATGACGCGGAGCTCGAGCGCGAGCTCTTCGCGCTCGCGGCGCGCGTGGCGTCCGATCTTCGCTCGGAGCTGCTCGCGGCGCGGACGATCCGCGTGAAGATCAAGGATGCGGACTTCAGGATACGCCAGGCCGGACGCACGCTGCCGGAGGCGGTCGTGTCCGATCGCGTGATCTATGGTATCGCGCGCGAGCTGCTGCACACGCTTCGCTCGCGCCGACGGATCGCCGCGCGCCTGATCGGCATCTCGCTCTCCACGCTCGTGACCAGTCCGGAGCCACCGCAGCTCACGCTCTTCGAGGAGAAGGGCGCGTCGCTCGAGACGGAACAGGACCGCACGGTCGCGCGCACCATGGATGTGGTGCGCCGAAAGTTCGGACACGATTCGATCGGCGCGGCCCGGCTGCGCAAGCACGACGATGATGAGTAGCCCGCGCGCTCGGGCAGCGGGCGTGAATATTCTGTTAAAAGCCCGCAGCCAATCACTTTCCGCTTGGGCGAGGTATGATCTTATGCGAGAGGGTCGTCCCGGACTCGCCAAGCTACGCGATGCCTGAGCGATCCAGTCTTCAGGGGGAAGCCGAACGAAAGCTGCCGTCCGTGCTCATCGTGGATGATGAGCCGAAGATCAGAAGCGCGGTACGGCAGGCGCTCGAACGAGAGGTCGATGCCGTGCTCGAAGCGTCGAATGGACGTGACGCGATCGCGATTGCGGAACGAGAGCGCCCGGGGCTGGTCATCATCGATCTCGGTCTGCCCGACATGGAGGGGATCGAGTTGTGCACGGCAATCCGCGGCTGGTCGAGCGCTCCCATTCTCATTCTTTCCGCGCGAGGCGATGAGCATGAGAAAGCGACGCTGCTCGAGGCGGGTGCCGACGACTACATGACGAAGCCGTTCAGCACCGTCGAGCTGCGCGCTCGCGTGCGCGCGGCTGTCCGTCGTTCGCACATGCCGCCGGTGCCCGGCTCGGATGCGCCGATCGTCATTGGCGATCTCGTGATCGACACGGCGCGCCGCGTGGTCACGAGCAATGGAAAGGACGTTCATCTCACACCCACCGAATGGGGACTGTTGCGCGTGCTGATCGCGAATGCCGGCCGTCCCGTGACGCACGCGCGGCTGTTCCAGGCCGTGTGGGGACAGGCGTCGGGTGATGTGCAGCTCTATCTGCGGGTATACGTGGCGCATCTGCGCCGCAAGCTCGAGGGAGATTCGTACCGCCCGCACCTCATAATCACCGAGCCGGGTGTCGGATATCGGTTCGTGCTCCCGCCATGAGCCCGACGACTGTGCAGAACTCTGACGCAAACATTCATGTGGGGCGTGTTCAGCGCTGGGTTATAGCTTTTTTCGTGCTGTTCGCACTCACGGGCGCGATGCTGCTCGTGCGCGCAGACCTCGAGAAAGTGCACGTCGCGCTTCTGTTTCTCCTCGTGGTGCTCCTCGGGAGCGCCGCGGATGGCAGCGTGCTGGGTCTCACGCTCGCGGGCGCCGCCTTTCTCCTCTTCGACTTTCTCTTTCTTCCTCCTTACAACACGCTCGGCCTCACGAACCCGCTGGACTGGCTCGTGCTCGGCGCGTTTCTCATCACGAGCGTGGTCGCCGCGCAATTGCTGGAGCACGCGCGTCGCCGCACGCGGGAGGCGCACGAGCGCACGCTCGAGGTGGAGCGATTCTCCACGCTCGGAGCCGAAACGCTCAACGCGGCGGAGCCCGAGCAAGCGCTGTCGGCGATCGCGGAGGTCATTCGTGCCACGCTCGGCGTGGACAGCTGCGACATCTACGTGCATCGCGGCGACAAGGCAGATCTTGCACTCCTCGCTCACGCGGGCGCGTCGGCGCTCCCGCGTCGTACGTCGGTGGCGGACGCGGGTGGACTGCTCGCATGGGTGAGGGACCGAAACGAGATCGTCGTCGAGCGCCCTGATGGGACGGTCGGGATCGGCAGCTCACACGACGGCACGAGAGGCCCTGCACGCGATACATCGGAGTCGGGATGGTTGCTGCCGTGGGGGGATATCGCAGACGCACGGGCGATCGCGATACCGTTGCTCGTGCGTGGGCGATCGGTGGGCGTGCTCCGCGTGACGAACGATCCCCACGTCGATCTCGCGCCCGGGCAGCGGGAGTTTCTGAACGCGCTATCGTATTATGCCGCGCTGGGAATAGAGCGCGTGCAGCTCGCGGCGGACGCGTCGCACACGGCTGTCCTTCGTGAGACGGACCGCCTCAAGAGCGCGCTGCTCACGGCGGTGTCTCACGATTTGCGTACGCCACTCACCACAGTGAAAGCACTCGCGCATGCGATCGTCGAGCGAGGGGCCACGCCGGGCGACGAGAATGCACGTTCGATTGAGGAAGAGACCGACCGTCTTACGTCACTCGTGACCGACTTACTCGACTATTCGCGCCTCACTGGCGGAGCGCTCCATCTCGCACCCGAGATCGAAAGCGCCGAGGATCTGATAGGTTCCGCTCTGGCGCAATGCAGGGGCATTCTCGAATCGCGACTCGTGCGCATCTCTGAGGAGGATGCCTCGACGGTCCTGCTCGGGCGCTTCGATCTCGTGCACTCTGTGCGCGCGGTGGTGAACTTGATCGAGAATGCGGTGAAGTACAGTGCGCCAGAGACGCCAATCGACCTGAGCGTGCACCTGGACCATCAGTATCTCGTGATCTCCGTCTCCGATCGCGGTGTCGGCGTCGCCCCAGAAGAGCGTGACCGCATTTTCGAGCCGTTCCATCGTGCACCCGGTACCTCAGGAACGGCAGGCGGCGCGGGACTCGGCCTCGCCATCGCGCGCGGCCTCGCCATAGCGCAGGGTGGGGATGTCACGTACGAGCCTCGCTCCGGGGGCGGAAGTGTGTTCTCCCTTCTGCTGCCAGTCGCCGAGCAGCCGGTGCTCGCGGGAGAGTAGCAGGGCAGGAACTCCTTCACCGATCTTAACAATCTTTTCACGCCCCGCAGCCGCGATGTTAATGCGGTCTTAACGCGCCACTCCGTAGCCTTCTCCGTCGAGCAAACAGAGGTGACGGATGGGCGATGTGCTCTACGCGACGACCATTGTGGCGTTCTTCGCCGTGATGCTCGCTTACATCAAGGGCTGCGCTGCACTCGGGAAGGAAGAGACGAGTAACGTGGAGCGCGTATGAGCGCGGCGTCGATGATCGCGGCAGCCGTGAGCGTCGCGCTGCTCGCGTATCTGTTCTACACTCTGCTGCGTCCGGAGCGGTTCTGACGTGACCGCGAGCGGCTGGTTCCAGATCGTCTTCTTCTCCGTGATTCTCCTCATGGTCACGAAGCCCATGGGCATCTACGTGCTCGGGGTCTACGACGGCTCGATGCGATGGCTCGCGCCGGTCGAGCGCCTGATCTACCGGTTCTGCGGAGTGGACGCCGACGAGGATCAACACTGGACGCGGTACGCGACGGCAGTGCTGCTATTCAGCGCCATCTCGCTGCTCGTGACCTACGTCGCGTTACGACTTCAACACGTGTTGCCGCTGAACCCCGCGCATCGCGATGCCGTTCCGGACCGGCAGGCGTTCGAGACGGCCGCGTCGTTCACGACGAATACGAACTGGCAGTCGTACCCAGGCGAGACGACGATGTCGTACTTCTCGCAGATGACGCAGCTCGCCTTCCACAACTTCGTCTCAGCGGCCGCGGGGATGGCGGCCGCAGTCGCACTCGCCCGCGGCGTCTCTCGCCGTTCGGGCGGACGCCTCGGAAACTTCTGGGTCGATCTCACCCGCGGCACGCTCTATCTCTTTCTCCCGATGTGCGTGGTGCTGGCTCTCGTGTTCGTGCAGCAGGGAGTGATTCAGAACTTCCACTCGTACATAACCGCAACCACGGTGGAGGGCGCGAACCAGGTGCTCGCGATGGGGCCCGTCGCGAGCCAGGAGGCGATCAAGCAGCTCGGCACCAATGGCGGCGGCTTCTTCAACGCCAACTCGGCGCATCCCTTCGAGAATCCAACACCGTTCACGAACTTCCTCCAGATCCTGGCGATCTTCATCATTCCCGCCGGACTCGTGTACGCCTATGGGCGGATGGTGAAAAACGTTCGTCACGGTTGGGCAATCTGGGCCGCCATGTACGTGCTGTTCTTCGCCGGGGTGACCACCGCGTACTGGGCCGAGGCTCGCGGGAATCCCATTCACGCGGAGCGCGGCGTCGACGTCGTTGCGAGCGCGATGAATCCCGGCGGCAATATGGAAGGGAAGGAGGTTCGCTTCGGCATCGCGAACTCCGCGCTTTACGCGACGATCACGACCGATGCCTCGTGTGGATGCGTGAACTCGATGCACGATTCGTTCACGCCGATCGGTGGACTCATCCCCCTGGCGAACATCCAGCTCGGCGAGATCATCTTCGGCGGCGTCGGCGCCGGACTGTACGGCATGATCGTGATGGTCGTGCTCACCGTATTCATTGCGGGGCTGATGGTCGGCCGCACACCGGAATATCTGGGGAAAAAGCTTCAGAGCCGCGAAGTACGCATGGCCATGCTGTACGTACTCGTCTTCCCGGCATCGATCCTGTTATTCTCCGCCACGAGCGTGCTGTTGCCCGCGGGCTTGAAGGGATTGAACAATGCGGGGCCGCACGGCTTCTCTGAAATCCTCTATGCCTTCTCGTCGACGACGGGCAACAACGGCAGCGCATTCGCCGGTCTCACGGGGAGCAGCTACTACTACAACACGACGCTCGGCCTCGCGGCGCTGGTCGGCCGCTTCGCCATGCAGGTCCCGATGTTCGCGCTC
>DASXQD010000381.1:0-10299 GCA_036493195.1 Gemmatimonadaceae bacterium
CGGGATTATCGCACCACCAATCCCTACGCGTCGGCGATATCGGAGCCGGACGCGAGACTGCTCGTCGATAGCCTGCTGCACACCACGGACGGTGCCACGGCCCATCTGCTTCGAGTGCCGAGGCCCAACGTCATCCTCATCATCTGGGAAAGTGCCACCGCAAAGGTGGTGAAGCGACTCGGCGGGCTTCCAAACATCACCACGCACTTCGACTCGCTTTCGCACACGGGCATTCTCTTCGACGCGATCTATGCGTCGGGCAATCGAAGCGCGAAGGGGCTCGCCGCGATCCTGAGCGGATGGCCCGCGCAGAGCAACGCGCCGATCCTGAGCTCACCCGCGCGCGCTGCGCGGCTGCCCGGGCTGGCCACGGACATGTCGCACGCAGGCTACCACACGGCGTTCTACTACGGCGGCGAGCTCGAGTTCGCCGATTTCAAATCGTATCTCGTGGCGCACGGCTTCGATCGGATCGTCGGCGAACAGGATTTTGATCGGAAGGACTGGAGCTCGAAGTGGGGCGCGCACGATCACATCGTGCTCGGACGTCTGCTCAGCGACACGCGTGTGGCATCGCGCCCATTCTTCACGACCCTCTTCACGTTGAGCAGCCACGAGCCGTACGATGTGCCGATGGCGCCCGTGATTCCGGGCACGAGCGAGCAGGTGCACTTTCTCAACTCGCTCGTGTACACGGATCGCAGCATCGGGAACTTCATCGCTCAGGCCGCGCGCGAGGCATGGTGGGATAGCACCCTCGTCATCGTCATCGCGGACCACGGTCATCCACTTCCCAGGCTGCCCGCACCCGCAGGTGAGAGCGCATCCCAGCTCTACCACATCCCGATGCTCTGGCTGGGCGGCGCGCTCGCAGTGCGCGATACCGTGATCACTGTCGTGGGCTCGCAGGTGGATGTAGCTCCGACCCTGCTCGCGCAGCTCGGGCTTTCACACACGAGCTACAAGTGGGGGAAGAATCTGCTCGCGGCCGACGTGCAGCCGTTCGCATTCTTCTCCTATCTCGACGGCTTCGGATGGGTGGATGCGCGTGGCCGATTGGTCTACAGCTACAACACGCATCAGATCATGCAGCGCACCCCGGGCGCGGACGAGCGAGCGGTCCGCGCCGGGGAGGCCTATCAGCGTCTGACGTATCAGGATTTTCTAGGGCGGTGACGCGATCCAGCGACAGACGTGTGGCACGCCCGCCGACGCCTGCCTATTGAACGATCACCACTCCGGTGTGCTCGGTGTGCAGCGTGTCCTCGTAATTGTAGGTGCCTGTCTGCAGGAACGTGGTGGACGCCGTCTGGTTGAGCGTGAGAGTGTTGCTGTTCGGATTGGAGCCTGAAGGGACGGTTCCGGTGAATCGAATGACGTGCGAATCATCGCCCGAAGTGACGGTCCACGTCACGAGCGTATTCGTCTGTGCATTGAGCGTTTCCGGGCTGAATCCGGAATTCGTAATCGAGATATCGGCCGTGTGCGCAGGCGGCTTGGGACCGGTGCTATCGCCACCGCACGCCGCGATCGCGATCGCAACAAAGGGCAGAACAAGACGTACCCGCATGGAAAAGCCTCCGAAGAGAGAGCGTACGGCAATCACACATGACCGCCGGCTGGTGAGTATCAAAACTTTACAAGCGGCCCGACAGATCTGCTCGCGCCAATATCAACCTCCCTTCCGAGCAAAAGTTCTGCCGAAGCGAACGGATCAATCCCTTCGAAACGTTTGGTGCGCTGGATCACGCCTTCAGTTGCCGCTACTCACCCTTTTCGCATTGTCCGCCACCGCACAGGTGACCTCCGGCTCAGGGCGTCACCTGGAAACCGATTCCACGCCCTCGATCATCACGACTGTCGACATCGATTCTTCACGACCCATAGCGATCTTTTCTCCATCCGAGGCCTTGGGTGCCGGCCTCGATGGTCACGGAAGGGGCACTCTCGAGGATATCTACACTCCCCGAAACATCGCAGCCATGCGCTCCGCCGGACTCAACAGGTTGACCTATCGCCTTCGCACCGAGCTCGGTATCGAAGCGTGGCATTGGAACCCGAAAGGCCGCTGGAGCGATTCCGTTCGCCACCGCGGCTATTGGATCTCCGACTCGGCCTCCAGCAGTCGAATCGTACTCACCCACGGCTATCGCTTGCCACGCCGCGGCAATTCCATCGACCAAGCCGACAATACGGGTTACTCGCGCCTGGACGATGGCGACACCGCGAGCTTCTGGAAGAGCAATCCCTATCTGGATCCGACGCTCGATGCTCGCGATTCCACACCGCACCCGCAATGGATCATAGTCGATCTGGGATCCGTCTCGCGCGTGAATGCGATACGAATCGCATGGGCCAATCCTTTCGCCACGGAGTTTCGCGTTCAGTACTGGAGCGGAGAGGTCGTCAGCGACATCGACGAAAGCCCGCCCGGCAAATGGCTCACCTTCCCGCGCGGCGATATCCTCGCGAATCGAGGCGGAGACCAGCGGCTTTTCCTTGCCGATTCCGCCATTGCCACGCGGTTCGTCCGCCTCATTCTCACCGCCAGCTCCCACACCGCCGCGCCTGGCGCTCTCGATCCCCGAGACTCCGCCGGCTATGCCATTCGCGAGCTCTGGGTGGGCCGGCGCACAGGCGCCACACTCACCGATATCCTTCGACACGGCACCTCTCGGCAGACACAGTCGCTCACCTACGCATCCTCCACGGATCCGTGGCATCGCGCATCGGACATGGATCTCGATCTCGAGCAGCCCGGCTTCGATCGCATCGTCTCGAGCGGTCTGACCAGCGGGAATCCGATGATGATCCCCGTGCCGGTGCTCTTTTCCACTCCGCAAGACGGCGCAAACGAGCTGCGTTTTCTCGTGCATCGTGGCTATGCGTTCGATCGTGTCGAGCTGGGCGAGGAACCCGATGGACAGTACATCACGCCCGAAGACTACGCCTCCCTCTATCTTCGCTGGTCTCTCGCCCTTCGCGGAATCGCGCCACACGCCACGCTCGGCGGTCCGAGCTTTCAGAGCCCGGAGTCACAGGTGATGATGGCGTGGCCGGAGGACTCGGCCGGCGCACCGTGGATGACGCGATTTCTCTCCGCGCTCCGCAAGCAACACCGGCTCGGCGACTTCGGCTTCCTCTCCTTCGAGTGGTATCCTTTCGACGATGTGTGCGAGGCGACCGCGCCGCAGCTCGCATCCGCCCCGGGTCGACTCACGGACGCACTCCGTCGCCTCCATGACCAAGGCGTCCCAGGCACACTTCCGCTCATCATCGCCGAATACGGCTACTCGGCGTTCGCGGGCCGAGCGGAGGTGGATGTGGAGGGGGCGCTCTACGATGCGGACCTCGTGGGACATTTCCTGTCGCTCGGCGGTCGCGCCGCATTTCTCTACGGCTTCGAGCCTACATATCTCGATCACGAGCCACGATGCAGCTCGGCGTGGGGCAACAACGCGCTCTTTCTCGCAACGAACACTCGCGATATTCGGAAACCGGTTGCCGCATTTCACGCCATCCATCTGATCACGCACGACTGGCTCGAGCTCGGCGACGCGCCGCATACGCTATATGCTGCATCACCGAGCGTTGCCGGCAAACCCGATTCTCTGCTGTCCGCCTTTGCGGTGAAACGGCCGGATGGAGAATGGAGCGTCCTGCTCGTGAACCGCGATGCTGCCCAACCACGCACCGTGGAATTGCGTTTCGTGGGCAATCCGAACGCAGCCGTAATCACTGGGCTGCACGACGAATGGCTGTTCTCGCGTGAGGAGTATCGATGGATTCCTGACGGAGAGAATGGCCACCCCGGGCCGGATCACCCGCCTCGGCACCAAAAAACGCGCGCCGAACGCATCCAGCTGCCACCATACTCGCTCGCCGTCGTTCGAGGATCGCGCTGAGCCGCTACCGATCCTGCCGGCACCGCGTGCGATCGTGAGCTCATTTGCATCCGTCCGACGATATTGGCGAGATTTCAACCTCCAGCGAGAATCGCGACGGCTCCCCGCAATCGGATGGTCCCCCATAATGCCTTTCGCATCGCGCAAGCGCGTGTGCATGCCACTGATCGCCGTCGCAATGCTGCTGCCCGGCCTCGTGCGCGCGCAGGACACCACGGCACGCGCTCGTGACACCACGTTTGCCGATTCGGCTGCGCGCCAGCGCCAGGATTCGATGGCACATTCGATTCAGCGGCTCGCGCCGGTGGTGACCGTCAGCCGCGATGTGGGGCGCTCGGTACTCGATCTTCCCTATGCGATCACGAGCGTGCGCCCCGACAGCCTGCGGCCGGGGCAGCAGCACCTCTCGGCGGACCAGACGTTTTTCGGTTTTCCGGGAGTGGTCGTCGCCAATCGCACCAATCCGTCGCAGGACGTCCGCGTTGCGGTTCGCGGCTTCGGCTCGCGCTCATCATTCGGCGTGCGCAGCGTTCGCGTGCTGCGCGACGGAATGCCGCTCACGAATGCCGATGGCCAGACGCCGCTCGACTATCTGGATCTGGAGACGGTGGGGCGCATCGAGGTGATACGCGGCACCGCGTCGTCGCTCTATGGCAACGCGTCCGGCGGCGTGCTCGATATCCGGAGCGCAGATGCGCCGAGTGATGCGTTTGCGGCGCAGCTGCGCAGCCAGGGCGGGTCGTACGAGACCTCGCGATTCACGGGTGTGGTGGGCGGCTCGTTCCGCAATGGCAGCTACTCCGCGGACGTCGGCCACACCTCGACCAACAACTATCGCGAATACTCGGCGCAACGTCTCACGAATGGCTACGGGCGCGTGCTGTTCAGCACGGGAGGCACCGATTTCGAGCTGCAGGCGATGGGCATCGACGAGCCCACCGCACAGAATCCGGGTGCGCTCACGCGGGCGCAAGCCGACAGCGCGCCGCAGATGGCGGATCCATCGCAAGTTCGGAAGAAGGCGCGCAAGGAAGTCTCCATGCTGCAGACCGGGCTATCCGCGCGACACGCACTGCTCGGATCGGGCGAGCTCTTCGCCCAGATCTATGGTGGCGGGCGCTCGCTCTACAATCCGCTCACCTTCGCGATCGTCGGCGTCGATCGCGCGCAGTGGGGCGGAGGCGCGCGCGCCACGGCGCCGCTCAAGCTGTTCGGACTCGCGAACCGCGCGAGCGTGGGCTTCGACGTGCAGGGGCTGAGCGATCATCGGCGCAATTGGGCGAACTGCAACGGCGTTGCGTCCGCAACGGATGACTGCCCTGTGGTCGATCACGAACAGGGTGCGCGCACACTCGATCAGCAGGAGAAGGTTTCGAGCATCGGACCGTACGTGCGCGACGAGCTGGAGTTCGGCGGTCGCTACACGCTGAGTGCCGGACTTCGCGCGGACTACGTGAGGTTCGAGGTGGACGATTTCTTCCCAGTATCGGACGCGAACCCCGACGACTCCGGCGAGCGCACGCTGCACGCGTGGAGTCCTATGGTGGGGCTCGTGGCGAAAGTGTCTCCGCTGCATTCGGTGTATGCGAACGTCTCTCGCGCGTTCGAGACGCCCACCACCACCGAGCTCGGGAACCAGGCGAACGGCTCCGCGGGATTCAATCCCGATCTTCAGCCGCAGCTGTCCACGACGTACGAGCTCGGGGTGAAGGGAATCATGCTCAGCCGTGTGCAGTACGATTTCGCGGCTTTCGACACCGAGGTGCACGACGAGCTGATCGCGTTCGAGGTGCCGGGCGGAGAGGGGCGTACGTACTTCCGCAACGCGGGCCGCACGCGTCGTGAGGGAATCGAGGCAGAGCTCATGACGGACATCAACTCGGTTACGCTGGCCGCATCGTACACGTACTCCCACTTTCGCTTCCGCGATTACTCGGTCGGAACGGCGAATTACGCGGGCAACACCATTCCCGGCATTCCCCAGCATCAGGTGCAGGGAAGCGCGACCTATCACGTCCGCAACTTGTTCGCGACCATCGAGGGACAGGCCAAGTCCTCGCAGTTCGTCGACGATCCGAACACTGCGCAGGCGGCTGGTTTCTTCGTGATGAATCTTCGCGCGGGAGGCACGGCGCTCTTTGGCCGGCCATGGCTGGCTCCGACGATCGGCTTGCAGAACGTGTTCGACAAGCGCTTCGTGTCGTCCGTCGCCATCAACGCCGCTGCAGGGAAGTATTACGAGCCGTCAGCCGGGCGCGCGATATACGTGGAGCTCACCGCCGCATACGGACACTAGCCTCCGTGCACCAGCCCGTATGAAAGAAGTCCGAGCACGAGCAGCGAGCACCCGACGTACATCCAATCGCGCTCGCGTGCGAAGCCGATCACGGACATGAGCACGCGCGCTATCGGCGTCGCGATCAGGAGCAGCACGCCGAGCTGAATGATCGAAGTGCTGTCGCCGTGCGCGACGCCCTCGATCACGCCACCCACCGTACGCAACCCCTCGGGCTCTCCGCTGAAGGTGTGATAGCTCACCGGTACGTTGCCGTGGGATGCGAGGAACATGACGCCCCCGATCAGCGTCACGCTGGCCGAGAGAATCACTCCGCCGCGCAGGAGAGTCCCGAGCCGCTGCTCGAGCGCAAAGTCTTCGTGCTCGCGATCCGCCGGTGATTCGCTCATATCCGCTTCGTGAGTCCCTGGTAGAGCATTTCGATCGCGAGCGCGATCATGATCGCCGTGAAGAGCATTCGCAGCGGCTTCACGTGCACGCGTGCGAGCAGGCGCGCGCCAAGCGTCGCCCCGGCAAGCACGCCAATCACGACCGGCATCACCAGCACGGGGTTGATGTAGCCGCGGTGCAGGTAAACCCCTGCGCTCGCGGCAGCCGTGACCCCAATCATGAAGTTGCTCGTGGTCGTGGACACCTTGTAGGGAAGATGCATCGCTCGGTCCATCGCGAGCACCTTCACCACGCCCGACCCGATGCCGAGGAGCGCCGACAGAATACCGGCTGCGAACATCATCGCGAAGCCCGCGGGCACGCGCGTCACGCCGTAGCTCACGAGCTTTCCATCGAGCGGGTACGTCGACGCGAGACGAAGCCTAGCGCCGAGCGTGCCGGGCTTCGTGGCGGCGATGTGCTCCACGCGTTGGCGCAGCGACTGCGCGGCGGAGAACATGAGCACGATGCCGAAGATCACGGCGAGCGTGGACGAGGACACGTACACCGCCAGCACGGTCCCGAGCAGCGCGCCCACGGTGGTCGCGATCTCGAGAAACATCCCCACCCGAATGTTGGTGAACCCCTCGCGCACGAATGCGGCTGCAGCTCCGGACGACGTCGCGATCACGCACACCAGCGACGAGCCGATCGCGTACCGGATATCGACGCCGAGTCCGAGGGTGAGCAGCGGAACGAGCACGACGCCACCGCCGAGTCCAGTGAGAGCGCCGACCAACCCTGCGAGCAGGGCGCCCGCGAGTGTGATCAGCGTGAACGTCAGTGCGTGCATCCGCCTCGTGTGGTTGAAGTGCGCTAAGTGTACGAGGCGCGTGCTCCCTCAGCAACGCGGTCGCTTTCGGTTGTCACCACATCAGACCAGATTGTGGTGCGCATTCCGGGGAACGAGATGGCTGAAGCGGGCGGCACACATGTGGGCGAGCAGCGCGGCGCGTGGGCCGTGCTCGCAATCCTCACCTCGATCAACCTGCTCAACTACATCGACCGGTTCATTTTCCCGGCCGTGGCGGAGAGCATCAAGCACTCGGCGCTGCATCCGTCGGACACCGCCATCGGCCTCGGATCCACGGCGTTTCTCATCGTTTATCTGATCGCGGCGCCATTCTTCGGCGCAGTCGGCGATCGCCCGCAGCGCACGCGATGGGTGGCGGCCGGAATCATGTTCTGGAGCGTGGCCACGGGGCTCGGCGGGATCGCGCGCACTATGCCGGAGCTCATCGGCGCGCGATCGCTCGTTGGCATCGGTGAGGCCGCCTATTCGGCGATCGCGCCCGCAATTCTCGCTGACTATTTCCCGGAGAGGACGCGCGGCCGCGCATTCGCGATCTTCTTCGCCGCGGCGCCGGTGGGTGCCGCGCTCGGATATGGTATCGGCGGTTTCGTGGATGCGCATTGGGGATGGCGTGAAGCGTTCTTTGTCGCGGGCGCCCCCGGCCTGCTGCTCGCGTGGCTCGTGCTGCGCATGCGCGCGCCGGTGAGCAGTGCCATGTCTGCCGGCAGGGCCCCCGGCGCGCTCCGGATGTATACCCACCTGCTTCGCCAGCCTCAGTATCGTCTCACGGTGCTCGGATACACTGCGTACACCTTTGCCGTGGGCGGCATCGGGGCGTGGATGCCCGTGTTCGTGCAGCGCGCGCACGGGTTGAGCAGCAAGGTCGCGAACAATCAGATCGGCGTGATGCTCGCGATCTCGGGACTCGTGGGCGCCATTGGTGGAGGATGGATTGCGGATCGGCTTCGCCGGAAATACGACGAGGCGTACCTCTGGCTCTCCGCAATCACCACCGTGCTCGCGGCGCCCCTCGCCTGGATTGCATTGACGACTCCCGATACCACGGTGTATCTGGTTACGTTATTCGCGGCGGAGCTTCTCATATTTACGTGCACCGCGCCGATCAACTCGAAGCTGATCGCGATGGTACCGCCGGGGATGCGCGCGGCGGCGATGGCGTTGTGCATCTTCACCATCCATCTGCTGGGCGACGTTCCTTCGCCCACGCTGATTGGCTGGATTTCCGATCGAAGCTCGATACAGCAAGGCGTACTGGTGATTCCCGCCGCAGTCGTGGTGAGCGGGGCGATATGGATGCTGGCCGCTTTGCGCGGCGACCGGCTCTCAACCACCGCAGCCGTCGAGGCCTGAGATGATCGAAGCGCACTCCCCCGAGCTCCTTTATCTCCTCTCCGGCGATCCGGCGGAGCTGGCAGAGATGCTCTCGTCCATGCGGCCGGTGGATGTGGCGGAGGCGCTGAGTCGCCTCCATCCCGATGCCGCGGCCCAGCTGATCAAGGCGCTTCCATTCGATCTCGTCGTCCAGGTCTTCGACGAGCCCGAGCTCGAGGGGCGTGCGGAGATCTTCGAGAAGATCGATGCGGCGAGTGCTGCGCCTCTGCTCGAGGCGATGTCCGCCGACCAGCAGGCGGATCTCTTCCGCGAGCTCTCGCAGAGCGAGCGCGATCGCCTCGCGAAGCCGCTCGATGCCCCCACGCGTCAGGCGCTCGCGCTGCTGCTGCGCTACCCGCCCGAGGTCGCCGGCGGAATCATGACCACGGAGGCGGTGACCGTTCCGAGCGACTGGACCGTCGAGAGGACGCTGCAGTACATCGTGAGCGTCGGCGGTGCCAAGGAAACGGTCTACACGATCTACGTGCTCGACGCACAGCAGCGAATGGTGCACGTCGTCTCGCTGCGCCAGCTCATGCTCGCCGATCGCAACCAGAGAGTGCTCGAGGTGGGCCCGCAACGCGTTCCCCTGTCGGTAAAACCGACCACAGATCGCGAGGACGTCGCGCGCCTGCTGTCCAAGTACAATCTCCTCGCCGTGCCCGTAGTCGACGAAGGTGGTCACCTGCTCGGCATCGTCACCGTTGACGACGTGATCGATGCGATCGTGCGCGAGCAGACGGAGGACGTCCAGAAGTTCGGCGGTATGGAGGCGCTCGATGAGCCTTATATGGAGATCAGCCTCGTCTCGATGATCAAGAAGCGCGCAGGCTGGCTCTGTGCGCTTTTTCTGGGCGAGATGCTCACGGCCACCGCGATGGGCTATTTCGAGGGAGAGATCAGCAAGGCGGTCGTGCTCGCCCTGTTCATCCCGCTCATCATCAGCTCGGGCGGCAACTCCGGATCGCAGGCCACGTCGCTGATCATTCGCGCGATGGCGCTGCGCGAGGTGACGCTGCGCGACTGGTGGCGTGTCGCGTCACGCGAGCTTCCATCCGGAATCGTGCTCGGCCTCATTCTGGGCGTGATCGGCTTCATTCGCATCACGATCTGGCAGCGATTCGGCTGGTACGATTACGGCACGCATCATACGCTCGTCGCACTCACCGTTTCGGCTGCGCTCGTGGGCGTGGTGACGTTCGGCTCGCTTGCGGGCTCGATGCTGCCGTTCGTGCTTCGCAGGCTCAACTTCGATCCGGCGAGCGCATCGGCTCCCTTCGTGGCGACGCTCGTCGATGTGACCGGCCTGATCATTTATTTCAGCGTGGCGGTCGTGATCCTCCACGGCACGCTGCTCTAGTTCTGTTCCCTCCGTCCGTTCACGCCGCTTTCGCAACAGAAAATTCTCGCGATCCAGCGGCCAAATCGGTGCGGGTTATGCACCAATTTGATGAAGCCGCCACTGTCGGCGGCACAGTCTCGGG
>DASXQD010000382.1:0-3329 GCA_036493195.1 Gemmatimonadaceae bacterium
TCACGGCATCACCGAGGCGGATCTCGCCACCATTCCTGGCTCCGCGCTGGGCTTCGATGCCGATGCCACCGCGGCCGACGCCGTCTCGCGTCTGCGTGGCGTCTACTGCGCGACCATCGGCTTCGAGTTCGAGCACATCGAGCGCGACGCCGAGCGCGCGTGGTTCCGCCGTGTGATCGAGGATGGCGAGATGCGTCGCACGCTCACCGATGAGGAGAAGCGCGCCGTGCTGCGCCGCCTCACCGAAGTCGACGGCCTCGAGCGCTTCCTCGGCCGCGCATACCAGGGATACAAGCGCTTCTCGATCGAAGGGAACGACACGCTGGTGCCGATGCTCGAGGCGGCGATCGAAGGTGCCGCTGCGGCGGGCGCGCGCGAGGTCGTGATGGCAATGGCGCATCGCGGACGCATCAACGTGCTCACGCACGTGCTGGACAAGCCCGTGAGCGCCGTATTCGAGGAGTTCGAAGGGAAGTACGCGGCCAACGCCGCAAGCGATACCGGCGATGTGAAGTACCACCTCGGCGCGGAAACCGATCGCGAGCGCAAGGATGGCGAGCGCGTGCACGTGTCGCTCATGCCGAATCCGAGTCATCTCGAGATGGTGAATCCGGTGCTCGAGGGGGTCGCGCGGGCGCAGCAGCGCGTGCCCGGCACACTCCGGATTCTCGACGAGTCGAGCGTGCTTCCGATCGCGATGCACGGCGACGCGGCATTCCCGGGCGAAGGCGTCGTCGCGGAGACCTTCAATCTTTCGAACCTGCGCGGATATCGCACCGGCGGCACGCTTCACATCATCGTCAACAACCAGATCGGGTTCACCACCGATCCGCAGGAAGGTCGATCGACGCACTACGCGAGCGATCTCGCGAAGGGCTTCGAGGTCCCGATCCTTCACGTGAACGGCGATGATGCGGAGGCGTGCATCGCGTCGGTGTGGCTTGGTCTCGCGTACCGTGAGCGCTTCGGCAAGGATTTTCTCATCGATCTCGTCGGCTATCGTCGGCAGGGACACAACGAGGCCGATGAGCCGGTGTACACGCAGCCGATGCTGTATGCGGCGATCAAGGCGCATCCCACCACGCGCGAGCTCTGGGGGCAGCGGCTCACGTCGGAGGGTGTGATCGAGCCCGGCGCCACGGAACGTCTCGATGCGGAGGTGCAGAAGCAGCTCGAGGCGGTTCACTCCGAGGTGAAGTCGAAGCCGGCTCCCGAGGCCGAGGGTGCCGACGCGGGTGCCGGACAACCGATCGCGCCGGTGACCACGGCGGTGTCCGCCGAGCAGCTCATCTCGCTCAACGAGCGCCTGCTGAGCTGGCCCTCCGACTTCCATCCACTGCCCAAGCTCGCGCGTGTGCTCGAGCGTCGTCGCCCCGCGCTCGTCTCGGACGGCGGCATCGACTGGGGTCACGCCGAGGCACTCGCATGGGCATCGCTGCTCGTGAGCGGCACGGCCGTGCGGATCAGCGGACAGGACGCAGAGCGAGGGACGTTCTCGCATCGCCAGGCGGTGCTCCACGATCACGAATCCGGCAGAACGTACACGCCGCTGCAGCATCTCTCGGAAGACGCAGCAACCTTCGAGATCTACAATTCACCGCTCTCGGAAGTGGCGGTGCTGGCGTTCGAGTACGGCTATAGCGTTGCCGCACGCGAAACGCTGGTGCTCTGGGAGGCGCAGTTCGGCGATTTCGCGAACGTGGCGCAGCCCATCATCGATCAGTTCATCACGTCCGACGGCGCGAAGTGGGGGCAGGATTCGAGCGTGGTCATGCTGCTCCCGCACGGCTATGAGGGACAGGGCCCGGAGCACTCGAGCGCGCGCTTGGAACGCTTTCTCCAGATGTGCGCGGAGAACAACATGCGTGTGGCGTATCCGTCCACCCCTGCGCAGTACTTCCACATTCTGCGACGGCAAGCGCTGAGCACGCGGCGGCGTCCGCTCGTGCTGATGCAGCCGAAGAGTCTCCTGCGCCTGCCGCTCGCGGCATCGCATCTCGCGGATCTCGTGTCGGGCTCGTTCCAGCCTGTGATCGACGACGCGAAGGCCGCGCAGGATCCGTCGAAGGTGCGCCGCCTCGTGCTGTGCACGGGCAAGATCTACTACGATCTGCTCGCAGCGACGCAGGCGACCGGGACCAGCGAGCAACAGGGGACTGGTGCAAGCGGCGCGAGCCGCGAGCACCTGGCCATAGTGCGGCTGGACGAGCTGTATCCGTGGCCGCACGAGGCGCTGACGGCGGTGCTCGAGCGCTACACGGAGATCGAGGAGGTCGTGTGGACGCAGGAGGAGCCGCGCAACATGGGCGCCTGGAGCTTCGTGTCGCCACGACTGCGCGGGGCCGTGGGGAACGCGATGACGATCCGCTACATCGGTCGCCCCGAGCGCGCGAGCCCCGCCGAGGGGTACGCGGCACCGCATGCCGAGCAGCAGGCGACGCTCGTGGCGGAGACGCTGGCACCGATCGCCGGTAAGCGGCAGGCGGCGCGTGCAACCTCCGGCGCACGCTGAGCGTTAGCACTGCATGACTGAAACGATCATGATCTCGCGCTCCGACTCCTCTCCGTGAGGCTGCGGAGCGGGCTGTACGCACTCGCCGCCATCGCTTTCCTCGCGCCGCGTCCCTGTACCGCTCAGGAGCGCGGCGCGACGGCGCTGGGAGATGCGCTCGAGGGACTTCCGGTGTCGGTGCGCGTGCTCGTGATCGGCGCGCATCCCGACGACGAGGACACGCGACTCATCACCTGGCTGCAAAAGGGTCATCACGCGGAAGTCGCGTACCTGTCGCTCACGCGCGGCGACGGCGGCCAGAACCTCATCGGCAACGAGCTCGGCGAAGCGCTCGGCGTGATTCGCACCGAGGAGCTGCTCGCGGCGCGGCGCATCGACGGCGCGCAGCAGTATTTCACGCGCGCGTACGACTTCGGCTTCTCGAAGAGCGCCGCCGAGACGTACACGCACTGGCCACACGACACGCTGCTTGCGAACGTGGTGACGGTCGTGCGTGCGTTCCGGCCGCAGATCATCATCGCCGTGTTCTCGGGAACGCCGCGCGACGGGCACGGGCATCACCAGGTGTCCGGCATCCTCGCGCGCGAGGCCTACGACGCGGCGGGCGATGCGTCGCGCTTCCCCGCGAGCGCGACGTCGGGGCTCGCGCCGTGGACGCCGCTCAAGTTCTATCGCACGACATCGTACTGGCAGGGCGCGGGCGCGACGTTCCACTACAACGCAGGCGAGTACAGTCCGCTGTTGGGACGGAGCTACGCCGAGATCGCGGGTGAGAGCCGGTCACAGCATCTCTCGCAGGGATTCGGCGCGCTGCAGC
>DASXQD010000383.1:0-6568 GCA_036493195.1 Gemmatimonadaceae bacterium
TCGTCGTTCGAGCTGAGCGCGACCACGTCGGCTACCGACATCAGCGAGTCCGCATCCGTGCGATAGCCCGCGAGGTGCACGCAGCCCTCGAGCGCGAGCGCGCCAATCTCGCGCTCGACGTGCGGGCGGAGCTCGCCCTCGCCCACCATCAGCGCCTGCACGTCTGGTACGGCGCGACGGGCGACGTCCATGGCGCGCGCGAAGGTGAGCGGATCCTTGTGGCCGACGAGCGCCGCGACCATGACCACGAGCGGCGCACCGGCCTTGACGCCAAGTGACGTGAGCGTCTCGGGAGATGCGGGTGGGATCACCCGGGTGAGATCCACGCCACTATAGGCGACCGTGATGCGCGCAGACTCGATCCCGCTCGCAACGAGGGCATCGGCGGTTGCCCTGCACACCGCGATCATCGCGTCCGCGCGCGCGTATTTCCACAACGATGCAGGATTGCGCTTGAGCGGGAAGGACACTCGCCGCGTGAGCACCATGCGCGCGCGTGTTCCCATTGTCGCGAGCGCCGCCAGGGCCACGGCATGCCCGGAATGCGCGTGCACGATGTCCGCATCCTCATTGATGATCGAACGCCGCAACGTCATCGCGGCCAGGATATCCATCTCCGAGAATGGAGACAACGGAATAATCGGAAGGTTCGCCTCCTTCGCCTTGCTGGCGAGGGGCTCGCCGGGACGAACGGCCATGATCGACACATGCCCGAGTCGCACGAGGCGTTCCGCCAGCCAGAACGCCTGGCGCTCACCGCCACGCCATCCGCGCTCGGTGTCGACGTGCACGACCCGAAGCGATTCTGTAGTCATTCGCGCGGGCTCCGTGCGTGCGCATCGGCGATCGCGCGCAAATCGCGCGCGACGCGCTGCCAGCTGTATTTCCTCTCCGCCACGCGCCGTCCCTCGGCCCCGAGCTGCGCCGCGTACGCCGGCGCCTCCAGCAGCGATCGGATCGCCTGCGCGAGCGAGGCGGGATCGTAGGGATCCGCAAGGAGTCCGGTCACACCATCGATCACGGCTTCCGGCATTCCGCCTTCGCGACCGGCGATCACCGGAAGCGAGGTCGCGGCTGCCTCGACGAGCGAGATGCCGAAGCCCTCGACGTGATCCACGGCCACGCGCGACGCGCCGACGTAGAGCTCCGCCACGTTGTAGAGCGCGGGAAGCTCGTCATCTTCGACGTGCCCCAGAAAGTTGACGCGGCTCTCCACTCCGAGCTCCCGTGCGAGCGCGCGCAGCTCGATGCCGTATGCACCGCTCCCAGCCACGGCGTATCGCAAATCCGGTACGCGGTCGCGGAGCAGCGCGAGCGCGCGCAACGCCTGGTCCTGCCCCTTGTGCTCGACCAGCCTTCCCACCGTGAGCATCCAGCGTCCTCCATTCAGGCCGTATTTCGCGCGCACCTGCGACGTGTCGACGCCGGCATGAAATCGATCGAGATCCGCGCCCAGCGGAACGGCGACGACGCGATCCGGCGGCATGCGGATCTTCAGATCGTCGAACAGCTGGAGCGTCATCGTGCGCGTCCATTCGCTGTTCGTCACGATCACGGCGGCAGAGCCAAGCAGCGTGCGCGCGATGACTCGTTTGCGAAGACCGCTGCCATGCCGTCGCATCTGCAGCAACTCGGTGCCGTGCAGAATGACGCCGTATGGAATTCCCATTCGCGCGTGGAGCGTCCAGCCCACGTACGATGGCGGCTTCAGATTCCCGCACCACGTGAAGGTCACGTCGTTCTCGCGAGCGAGAATGGCGGCGCGGCGCGCCCACGCGACTATGCCCGGAGCGTTGCGCAGCCTCGCGCGGGGAATAGGCATGCGATCGATGCGCACCGACTGGCGCGCGTCGCTCGCGCCCTGCCCCGGCTCGCTCCCGAGCGAGACGAGCATAGCGTCGTCGCCATAATGGCGCGCCAGCTGAGACATCCAGCTTGCGATTCCATCGTGAAGCGGCGGGAAGTTGGAGGTGAGCAGGAGGTGCGTGTTCATTCGCGGACGGCTGCGCTTCCGACGAGAGTCTGCATCATTCCATCGTACGCATCGATCATGCGAGCGAGAGGAAAGACCTCGATCAAGCGCGCCCGAGCCGCTGCAGCGAGAGTGCGACCTCGCTCGCCATTCGCGCACAGCTCCGCTATTCCATCCGCGAACGATTCGGGGCGCTCGTCATCGACGAGAATCGCCGCACTTCCGTCGGCGCCGAGCATTTCCGTGTTGCCGCCAGCGCGCATGGCAATGATCGGCGTGCGAAGCGCCATCGCCTCGGCGAGCACATTGCCGAAGATCTCGACCGGACACGGATGCGCGAGCACGTTCGCAGCCGCGATCGCTGTGAGCGTATCCCGCGGGCTCTGAATGCCGAGCCACCGCGCCTTCACGCCCGCTGCGCGCGCACGTTCCTGCAACGAGGCTCTGCACGGACCATCGCCGCAGAAGACGAACGTCGCATCCACACCGCGGCTGGCGAGCAGCCGCATCGCATCGACCGAGAGATCGAACCGCTTTTCGGACTCTGCGAATCCGACGGAGATCACGACGACGTCACCTGGTGCGATCCCCTGCGACTCCCGCCATCGTGCGTCCGCGCCGGGCTCGACGGCGATCTCGTTCGCATCGTATCCGTTTGGAATCACGAACGACCGAAGGTCTTCGAGTATCGGCAGCTCCTCGAGTGCTTTCGCGCGAATGTATTCGTTCTGATAGAGCGCGGCACTGGCACGCGCCGCCGTCCAGCGGTCGACGAAGCGCGCCGCGCGGCGCTTGCCCACGCGATTGTAGCGAATCACGACGTGCAGTCGCCGCACCATGCTCATCCACGCTGCGAGGCGCAGGTCGCGCGGCTTGTCGACGATCACGATGTCAGTTCCGTTCGCACGCGCGACGGCCAGCAGCGAGAGCACTTCGCGTGCACCGGTGCGCTCGAGCGTCAGCTGGCGGACGGGGATGTCGAGTCGCGCATATTCGGCCGCAACGAGACCGCTCGATACGACGAGCTCCACACGGTGGCCGCGCTGCGACAGGCCGCGCGCCAGCTTCGCATACGAGGTGCCCGATCCGCGCCAGTTCTCCGCGGTGGTCAGCAACATCACACCAAGGCTGCCGCTCATGCCGGCACCCGATCGCCGAGCAGCTCCCGGTACACATCCATCGTGCGATTCACCGTGTTCTCGATCGAGAACATCGGTGCGCGCGCCGATGCGCCGGCGCTGAGCGTCGCCGCGAGCGCCGGATCACGCAGCACGCGCGCGATCGAGCGTCCGAGCGCTTCGGCATCCCCGATCGGCACGATGATTCCGGACACGCCGTCCTCGATCACCTCGGGCACACCGCCCACATTGGTCGCGACGATCGGTTTGCCGAGTGCGAGCGCGTCGAGGAGCACACCCGGCGTTCCCTCGAGGCTCCTGCTGGTGAGCACCACCACACTCGCGGCCGCCTCCAGTGCCTCGGGATCCGTGCGGAAGCCGGTGAGATGAATGAATCCCTCGAGGCCGAGCGAGGAGATTTCCGCGGCGAGCGATTCCCGCAGTGGTCCGTCGCCGACGATCAGCGCGTGCAGCGCGGGCACCTCGCGACGCGCGACCTCGATTGCACGTACGAAGGTCGCCGGATCCTTCGCGGCACTCAGCGATGCGACGAGCACCGCGAGGGGCGCGCCCGCGGGCACGCCGAGGCTCGAGAGCAGCGCGATGCTCGCGGGTGCCGCAGGCTTCGCGATGGGTACGCCGCTCGGAACCACGCGCACGCGATCGGGGTTGACGCCCGCGCGCAGCAGTCCGTCCACGCCTGCGCGGCTGACGGAGATGAGCCGGTGCGCACGCGCGTACTTCCAGCGCGTCGGGCGATTGGAGCGCAGCGGCGTCGTGACTCGTCGCGCGAACACGATCTTCGCGCGCGTACCCGCCGATGCCAGTGCGGCGAGCCCCATCGTGTGTCCGGACTGCGCGTGAACGATCGAAACCTTCTCGCGCGTGATGATGCGCCTGAGGCGAAGCACCGTCCAGGGCCCCCATTCCGCGATCAACGGATCGATCGCGATCACCTCGATGCCCGCTGCGCGCGCCCGTTCCGCGAGCGGTACACCGGTGCGCAGCGCGAAGATCGGACGCCCTCCACGACGCCTGAGCCCCTCGCCCATCCAGAGCAGCTGTCGCTGCCCACCCCGCCATTCGGTGTTGATGTCCAGATACAGGATCGTGAGCGGCGCGAGATCGCCCGTCACGCCTTGCCACCGTCGCGCGACACGCGATACGTGGGATCGTTGTACATCTTGAACTGACGGTACACGCGCGGAACGACGCGTCCCGATGCGATGTCCGCGAGCAGCGTCGCGAGCTCCTCGGCGAGATCGTCGCGCTGGCGCGTGAGCACCGTGAGCTTGTCGCTGCATTGCTCGCGAAACTCGGCCGCGACATCGGTGCGCTCCATCTGCTCGCGCATGTGGTAGCGCTTGAGCTCCATGATGCTCAGCTTGTCCGCGAGCCAGCCGACCGTTTCAGCCACCGGTCGCGTTCCCGCCGCGATTCACGCGCACCGTACGCAGCACCTCGTCGTCGATGCGCTCGATCAGATCGTTGCGCCGCTGATTGAGCTTGTCGATGCTGCGCTTTGCCGCGGCGATCTGGTGATCGTCGCCTGCGCGCGCCTTGTCCTCCTCGTGCCAGAGCTCGACGTTCGTGCGCGCGAGCTCGGCGATCAGCGCGCCGATCGAGTCAGCCGGCATGCGCACGATCCGATGATTGGCGCGTCGGTGCACTGTCGAGCAGCGCGAGAATCGCATTCATCACCATTTCCACTGTCACTCCCGAAAAGAAGTCGTGCCCTTCGCGATGCAGACGATTCTCGTCGCGAATGCGTACCGCGGGTCCCGGCGTGCGCAGGGCAACGGTGGTCGCGAGCCCCGGCGCATAGTTGTCGGGCGTGGTCGGACCATACAGTGTCACGCGCGGCACGCCGAGCGCATCGGCCATGTGCGCGGGGCCGGTATCGCCGGAGAGGAGAACGTCGCACGCGGCAAGCACCCCGAGGAAGCGGCGCATCTCGCGATCGCGATCACTGTCGAGCGCCGGGACGAGAATTGCGCGCGGGCAGAGCGCGCGCAATTTGCCGGCGATCGCGCCCGGAGTGCCGGAGGTGAGCACGATCGGCGTGATGCCGCGATCGAGCAGCGCGTTCGCGAGCGTGGCGAACCGCTCGACCGGCCAGTCGCGTGCGGGGCTGCTCGTCACGAGCGCGAATGCCACGCGATGTCCCGTCGGCGGAGCGCCCGCAGAGCGGAGGTCCGTCTCGCCCTGCAGCCGTTCGTGTGACGTCAGCGTGATGCGCGGGAGTGTATCACTCACCGGAATCCCTGCGAGCTCGAGCAGCCGACGGCGCCGTCGCACGACGTACTCCGGCGCGCCGCCCCGCGCAAGCGCATGCGTGTACGCGAGCGGCGCCCCGCGAACCTTCCACCCAACTCGCAGCGGAGCGCCCGAAGCACGTGTGATCATCGCCGTGCGCATGCTCCCTTGAACGTCGAAGACGGCATCGTAGCCCGACGCACGAACCAGCTTTGCCGTGCCCAGCGTGCCGCGATCCTCCAGCACGATCCGGGTTCCGATCAGCGGGTGCCCCACCACGAGCGGCGCGGCGTGCCTGCCCACGAGCATGTCGATCAGTGCTTCGGGCAGCGCGCGATGCAGATCATCGAGCAGCGCCGTGGACAGCACGACATCGCCCAGCCTGCGTAGTTGAATGAGGAGGATGCGTTGGATTCGTGGAGGCATTCACGTTGCCGGTGACGGCGGGAAATATACATTGCTGGTGAGCTCGGTGCACCGCGTACCGCGTGTTCCCGTCACTACATTCCCGCTCGTGCAGCCTCAACCCCAGATCGGCGGCCGTCGCTACTGCATCGTGATGCTCAGCGCCGTCGGCGACGCCGTGCACGTGCTGCCTGTCGTCAATGCGATCAAGCGCGCGGACCCGCACTCGCACATCACGTGGGTGCTGCAGCCCGGACCGGCGACGCTCGTGGACGGCCATCCCGCCGTGGATGAGATCGTGCGCTTCGACCGGTCGCGCGGATGGCGCGCCTTCACGGACGTGCGCGACACGTTTCGCGGCCGACAGTTCGATGTCGTCCTGGCGCTACAGGACTACTTCAAGGCCGGCATTCTCACTGCAATCGCGCCCGCACTGATTAAGCTCGGCTACGATCGCGCGCGTGCGCGCGATGCCAATTGGCTGTTCACGAACACACGGATTCCGTCCCATGCGCCGCAACACATTCAGGATGAGTATCTCGAGTTCGTGAGCGCGTTGGGGATCGCGCCGGCGCCGCTCGAGTGGCGCATCGGTCCGTGGGATGATGAGCGCGCTTGGCAGCGCGAGTTCGCGAAACAGTTCGATCGGCCGATCGTGTCACTCGTCATCGGCACGAGTCGGCCGCAGAAGGACTGGATCGCCGAGCGATGGGGCGAGCTCGCGGATGCGCTGAGCGGGCGCTTCGGACTTCAGCCGGTGCTCGTGGGCGGCCGCTCGCCGCGCGAGGAGGCGACCGAGCGCGTGATTCTCGAGCGT
>DASXQD010000384.1:0-10050 GCA_036493195.1 Gemmatimonadaceae bacterium
ACGCATCTCACCGGAGCGATGACGTTCGGCGTTGGATTTCCGGTGCTCGCGGTGACGAACGTCGATGCGCAGTTCTCGCCGCTGGACTTCGATCTCCTGCGCACGTTAGCTGGCGGTCCGTTTCCGGAGGACTGGCAGGGAACGTTCACCGGCTCCGTGCGCGGGCCCGGCGGTCTGCTCACCGATTGGCACGTGGATGATGCGCAGATGAGCTTCCACGACAAGCATGTTCCGGGCGCGGTGAGCAGGGCAACGATGCACGGCGCCCTCGATATTCTCGTTCCGTCGAACACGAAATTCCACAAGCTCGACGTCGACATCGCGACGCTCGACCTGCGCACCATCCAGTACCTCTTCGCGAGCTTTCCGAGGCTGCGGGGCACGGTGTCGGGAACTGCGACGCTCGACTCGTCGTGGCTCGACACGCGCTTTCACAACGCGAACATCGTGCACCACGATGAGAATCTCCCGACCTCGCACTTCACGGGGGACGGACGCGTCACTCAGGCGCCGAAATTCACAGCCTTCGATGTGACGCTTCAGGCGCAGCCGCTGTCGTTCACGACCTTCGCGCGCTCGTATCCGGGGCTCGCGTTCCGCGGCAACTTCTCGGGTCCGCTGCGCATCCGCGGAACGATGGATGATCTCGATGTCACCGCCAATCTGAGCGGCGATGCCGGCACGATGGTGGTGAACGGCAATTTCGATCTCGATACGGCCACTGGATATGCCGGGCGCGGAACAGCCAGCGTGGCCGATCTCGATCTGCAGGCGCTGCTGGAGCGGAACACGCTGCCATCGACCAGTCTGGCCGGTCGCGCCGCGTTCGACATGCACGGCGACTCGATCGCGAATCTCTCGGGCTCGCTCAACGTGGATCTGGACCAGTCGCGTATCGAGCCGGTGGACGTGACCGGCGCAACCGGCTCGTTCACCTTCGGCGACGGCCACGTGCACATCGACACGCTGAACGTCGTGAGCAGCGTCGCGCACGTGGCGGCGAAGGGATCGCTCGGGCTCGCGCCGGGCGTCATCGACTCCCTGCGCTACGCGGTCGTGATCGACTCGCTGGGCGGGCTGCGGCCGTGGATTCTGCCGAGAGCGGCATCCGATACGCTTCCGCGCGATACGACGGCGAAGCTCACCGAGCGCGATCTCGAGCTTCGGCAGTTGCGCGATTCGCTGGACGGCACCGCGCATGCGGAGGGAATGCTCATCGGCTCGATCGACACCCTGCTCGCGCGCGGAGTGATCGCTGGAGACTCGCTGTTCGTCTCCGGCAACCGCGTCGCCACGGCGAACGCGACCTACGAGCTGGGCGGACTGCCCAGCGACGCGCGCGGCACGATCAGCGCGCGCGCGGACTCGCTGCTGATCGCGACCGTCGCGATCGACAGCATGCGAGGGCAGCTGACGCTGGCGAGCCGCTCACGCGGGACCCTCAGCGTGAATGCCGCGAGCAATCGGAAGGCCGGAAGCTTCGTGGCGAGCAGTCACTTCACGTTCGACCGCTCGCTCGACTCGATGCGCGTCGTCATGGACAGCCTCGGTGGATTGATCGACACGCACAGCTGGGGGATCGTCGCGCCAACCACGGTCGTCTTCGACACGGTTGGCACGCGGATCGATTCCGTTGCCGCGCGCAGCGGTGAGGGTGGCTACGTCGTGCTGAAGGCCGCCGTGCCAAACACGCGGCCGGTGAGCGTCTCGGTGCGCATGGACAGCGTGGCGCTCGCGGATCTCGGTGCGGTGGCGCAGCTCGCGACACCGGTGAGCGGCACCGCAACCGGCACGATGGACATCACGGGGTTGCGGACGTCGCCCACGATCACGCTCGGCGCGCGCTTCAACGACGTGACGTTCGGAACCGTGGCGTTCCCGTATTTCACGCTCAGCGGCTCGTACGTGAATCGACTGCTGGACACGAGGATGCTCGTGTTCCGCCACGACACGGCCGTGATGGCGTTCACCGGATCGTGGCCGCTCGATCTGTCGCTCGTGCCCGTGGACCACCGAATGCTGAACGCGCCGCTCAAGGGACACCTGGCCGGCGACAGTCTCGATCTCGGTGTTCTGGAGACGATCTCGACGGCCTTCTCGCGCCCGTCGGGCACCGCATCGGTGTCCCTCGATCTCGCGGGCACCTGGCGGCATCCGCTGCTCACGGGACGGATGCGCGTGCGAAATGGCGAGATGGGACTGCCCGCACTCGGCACGCGCCTGCGCAAAGTCGAGGCCGATGTCGGGTTCCGTCCCGACAGCATTCGGATCGACACGCTGTCTGCGGCAAGCGGTACGGAGGCGAACAGCAAGCTCTCGCTGCGCGGCACGCTCGCGCTCGGGAATCTGCTCGATCTCTCGCAGGACCTCAGCAACGTGCAGGTGGATCTCTCGATGTCGACGAGAAATTTTCTCGTGGTCGACAAGCGCTCGCTCGCGCGCCTCGAGCTCAGCGACGACGTGCGGCTGAGCGGACCATTCAGCCACATGACGCTGACAGGGAACGTCAACATCGAGCGCGCGACGTTTTACCTGCCCGAGCTCGCGCAGAAGACTGCCTTGAGCCTCGATCCCACCATCGATCCGGATGTGGGCACGCTGGTGGACACCAATCTCGTGGAGGTTCGCCGAACGTTCCTTGGCCAGCAGCGACGCGATGTGCAGGAGGCGATCCGGAATCTGCAGGTGCCGAGCCTGCAGGTGCAGATCGGCAACGATGTGTGGCTCCGGTCGCAGGAGGCGAACATCAAGCTCGGTGGCGCCGTGGCGCTGCGAAAGAACGAGGCGAATCAGCGTCTCGACGGCTCGATCGATGTGGAGCGCGGCACGTACCGTCTCGATCTCGGCCTCGTGCAGCGCACGTTCCAGGTCGACAGCGGAACCGTGACCTTCTACAACGATCCGCAGCAGGCCGGCTCGCTCAACATCTGGGCGACGTACACGGTTCGGCAGGCCAACCAGCTCTCGCAGGACGTGCGGATCATCGCGCACATCGGTGGCACGCTGCTCGATCCGAAGCTCGACTTGTCGAGCGATACGCGTTTCGCGCTCTCGTATACGGAGATCCTCAGCTATCTCGTGTTCGGCCAGCCGTCGCTGCTCGGTGCCGGCGATCAGAACAACAGCGCGCTGCGCCCGGTTGCGCAGGCCCTGCTGCCGAGCGCGGGCGCGCTGATCGAGCGCGCCATCAACTCGCAGATCGGGTTTTTCGATGTGGTGCAGGTGCAGACCGGCAACACCAACAACTACAATGATCCGACGCAAAACAGCGCCGCAGCGAATTTTCTCTCGGGCTCGCGCATCGGCGTCGGCAAGCAGCTGGGCCAGAACGCCTTCCTGACGGCGAATGCCGGCTTGTGCTCGCTCGGCCTCACCGGCCAGCAGGGCAGCTTCACGAACTCGATTGGCATCACGCTCGAGTACCGGCTTGCGCAGCATTTCTCGCTGCAGGCCAGCCTCGAGCCGCCCACGACGTCCCTGCTCTGTCGCCCGGGCGCCAACACGATCGGTACGCGTCCGCGGCAGCTGGGCTTCGATCTTTTCCGCGACTGGAGCTTTTGAGCGGGCCGGTACTGCTCATCACGAATCCGGCCGCGCGCCGCGGGCGCCTGCTCGAGCAGCGCGCGCGCGCCGCGTTGCTCGCCGAGGGCGTGGAGTTCGATGTCGTGGTGACATCGCATCAGGGGCACGCGGCCATCGTCGCATCGGAGCGCGCGCGGGACTTCACCTCCGTGTTCACGCTGGGCGGCGACGGGACCGCGATGGAGGTCATCGGCGCACTGGCGGGAACCGGCACCCCGGTTGGAGTGCTGCCCGGCGGCACGGGAAACCTCGTCGCGCGCGCTCTCAGAACGCCGCGTCGCATCGAGCTCGCGGTGCACGCGCTACTGCACGGCGACATCGCTTCGGTCGACCTCGGCTACATCCCCGAGAGTAATCGTCGCTTTGCGTTCAGCAGCGGGGTGGGCGTGGATGCGCGCATGATCGATGAGACGAATGCCGAGACGAAGCGCCGCTTCGGCATTGGCGCATATATCCATACCGGGGTGCGAGTGGGCTTGAGCCGGCGCCCGTTCCACGTGCGTGTGGACGTGGATGGAGTCGCGGTCGAGCGCGAGGCGACGTCGCTCATGGTCGCCAACTTCGGTACGGTGCTGGACCGGTTGTTCGTGCTCGGACCGGGTATCGAGCAAGATGACGGACGACTGGATCTCTGCGTCTTCTCGCCGCGGCATTCCGCGGACGTGGTGCGCATTGCCTGGCGGCTCTTTCGCCGCGATTTCGGAAGCGACGATTCGCTGTTCTACCGCAGCGGTCGCGAGTTCCGCATCGAATGCGATCCGCCGCAGCTCTATCAAGCCGATGGTGAGCTGCTCGGCACAACCCCGTACTCCGTGCGGGTAGAGCCGCTTGCTGCGCGGCTGCTCGTTCCCCGGCCGTGATTGACCCTCGGGTTGCCTCGAGTACATTCGGGGAATGGAGCGGTTGGGTTTTCGAGGGGCGACGCTGACGCCATGAGCGAGCGAACCGGTCGCCTGTTCGAGCAGGCAGCGGATGGCATTTTCACCGTCGATGAGGCGGGGCATGTCACCTCGGTGAACCTCATCATGGAACGCGCGATGGGACACCGTCGCGGAAACCTGATCGGTACACACTGCGGTCAACTGCTGGATGCCGCACAACGGGATACAGTGGCGCAGCTCCTCGATGGCATGCGGGAAGGAAAGCGACAGCGGGCCGAGATCTCGTTTCGTGATGTGGCGGGCCGCCATCGCATTGGCTCCATCACATGCACACCGATCATCGAGCAGGGACGCGTGAGCGGCGCGCTGTGCATCGTTCGCGACGTCACGCAGGAACGACGCTTCGCGGAGGAGCTGCGGCAGCGCGAGAAGCTCGCTGCGGTGGGCCAGCTCGTGAGCGGTGTCGCGCACGAGCTGAACAATCCTCTCGCAGGCATCAGCGCGTTCGCGCAGCTGCTCGAGGGCGCCGGCCCGCTCACGCCGGAGCAGCGCGACGCGGTCGACACCATTCAGATGGAGGCCAGACGCGCGGCGAGGATCGTCTCCAACCTCCTGCTCTTCAGCCGACAGCGTCAGCCGGAGCGGTCCAGCGTGGATCTGAATCGCGTGATGGCCGACACGCTCACGCTCCGACGATTCGTGCTCTCGACCGAGCAGATCGAAGTGCTGACCGAGCTGGAGCCCGAGCTGCCTCTCACATGGGCGGATCCGTTTCAGCTGCAACAGGTGGTGCTCAATCTGCTGATCAATGCGGAGCACGCGCTCACCGGGCGCAAGGGAAAGCGCAGGATCGTTCTGCGCACGCAGCGCTCGGGCGATCGCATCGTGGCGAGCGTCTCCGACAACGGCCCTGGAATTCCGGAGGAGATGCGCAGGCGCCTCTTCGAGCCGTTCTTCACGACGAAGCCCGTTGGCGAGGGCTCCGGACTCGGCCTCGCGATCTCGCACGGGATCATCCGCCAGCACGGCGGTCATCTGCGCTTTCGTTCTCCCACCGACGCCGGGGCCACGTTCGAGATCGAGCTCCCCATTCTCGCCGGACAGACCGAGGGCTCGCACGTACCGACGACGACGGACGCCTTCGGGATTCCTCGCCAGCGCCGATTCCTCATCGTCGACAACGAACCGGCCGTGCGTCAGGCGCTGCAGCTGCATCTGCGTCGCACCGGCTGCTTCGCCGATGCGGTGGGCGATGCCAATTCCGCGCTCGCACTGCTGGCCACGCGCACGTATGGCTCGATATTCCTCGACCTGCACCTGAGCGGGCTCGCCGGCGAGACGCTGTTCGCGGAGCTGGTCGAGCGCGATCCGGATCATGCGGGGCGCGTGATCTTCGCGTCGGGCGACCTCGAGAGCCCGCCCGTGCGGCGCTTTCTTCAGGACGCCGGGCGTCCATTCGTGGGCAAGCCGTTTGCGCTCTCGACGGTCGCCGCGATGCTGACGCAGGCGGCAACGCGCTGATGGCGACCGTCCTGCTCATCGACGACACGCCCGAAGTAACGGCGGTGCTCGGCGCGTTCTTCGAGCGCGCGGGGCATCAAGTCGTGCGGGTGCACAGCGGCGAGCACGGGATCGAGGCCTTCCAGCGCACGCGTCCCGATCTCGTGTTGCTCGATCTGCAGCTGCCGGACATGAGCGGCTTCGATGTGCTGGAGCACATCCGCGAGCACGAGCCGGTGGTGATCATGGTGACGGGGCACGGGGACATTCCGCTGGCGGTGCAGGCGCTGCAGCGCGGAGCGGAGAATTTTCTCACGAAGCCGGTCGATCTGGATCACCTGCGTGTGGCGGCCGAGCGCGGATTGGAGAAGGCGCGGCTCCGGCAGCTCGCACGCTACATGCGCGAGCGGCGCGGGATAAAGGGCGTGGGTGCGCTGCTGGGAACGTCGCCAGCCATGCGCGAGCTCGCGCATCAGATCGAGCTGCTCACGTCGAGCGATCGCACGACCGTTCTTCTCCTCGGTGAGCAGGGAACGGCGAAGGGGCAGATGGCGTACGCGATGCACGCGATGAGCGATCGTGCGGACAAGCCGTTCATCGAGGTCGCGTGCGCTGGCGCGCTCGAGCGAGCGCTCGATGCGGAGCTCTTCGGCGACGAGTTGGGTGGCACGCGCGAGGCGCCCACCCGGCGCCTCGGGCTTGCGGAGGTGGCGGACAAGGGCGCACTGCTGCTCGACGAGATCGCGGCCCTCGAGCTGCCGGTGCAGGGGAAGCTCCTCCGCCTGCTCGAGGCGCAGCGGTTTCGCCGTGCAGGCGGCGTCCAGGACGTTGCCGTGGACGTGCGTGTGATCGTGACGTCCAGTCGCGACCTGGTCGAGGAGGTGCAGGCGGGCCGCTTTCGCGAGGATCTGTACTATCGCCTCAGCGTGCTGCCGGTGGTGCTGCCGCCGTTGCGCGCGCGCGCGCGCGAAGATCTCGTGTCGCTCATCGACCGCATCACGAGCGAGCTGCGCCGGCAGCTTCCGCACGCGCCGGCGGAAACATCCGAGGCCGCGCTCGACCAGCTCCTGCGACACTCGTGGCCGGGAAACATTCGCGAGCTGCGCAACGTACTCGAGCGCGCGATGATCGTGGGACGCGGGTCCAGGCAGATCGCGATCGAGCATCTCCCGCCGGATGTGCGGCGCTCGGGGGGAGCCGGAGCGGCGAGTCACGTGCCTCGCACGCTGCACGATGTCGAGCGCGTGCACATCGAGCGAACGCTCCGTGCGCACAACGAGAATCGCACGCGCGCCGCGCGCGAGCTCGGCATCTCGCGCGCCACGTTGATCAACAAGCTCAAGGAGTACCAGCTCGATCCGCTGGCCCTGACGTACGCGTCTCCGGATTCGTGAGACGCCGCAGGGGTGTCGATCGTTCATATCCGGAGGCGCACGGCGATCGCCCTCCGTTTACCAGGGAGCACAACGACAGTGACAGATAACGGCGTCGACCAGGATCGAATGGTGTGCCGGGCATGCGGCAACGAGGAACGCGCATCGGAGGGCTATCCGTGCGCCGACTGCGGGACCTTCCTGTGTCTGCTCTGCACCTTCAGGGGCGTGACGCTCTGTGCCGCATGCCAGGCGAAGCAGAGGGACGTGGCCGCCAGGAAATGAGTGACAGCGTCGTGCTGCGCGAGCGTCTCGCACTCGGCGACCGAACCTTCACCGTGCTGGCCGAGCCGTGGTACGATGCGGCGAGCGACGAGTGGAAGGGACGCTATCTGTACGTGCCTCTCGACCGCTCGCTTGCTACGCCCGTTGCCTCGACGGCCGTGAAGCGTGCGCGCAAGCGCGATGATCTCGTGCGCCAGCTGGGCGCCGCGTCGGACCGCGAGCTGGCGCGCGCCTTCAACTCCATTCCGATTCCCGGTGCACGTAACAGGCGCTGATCGCGGAACATCCGCACGGGAAGTGATGACCGCGCCCGCCGTGCTGGTACGCGCGCCGGTGGCGCCGCTCCATGCGGAGCCCAGGGCTTCGAGCGAGCAGGTGAGCCAGTCGCTGGCCGGCCATCTCGCCGCGATTCTCGAGGTGCGCGACGGATGGCGTCGCGTGCGACTGGACGATGGCTACGAAGGCTGGATGCACGAGGGGTATCTCGAAGGGCGAGTGGTCAGCAACGAGGAGTCGCATGCGTGGGGCGCGAGCGCGCGCTACTCGCTCGGCTGCACCGTGGTCGATGCGGCGAGCGGCATGGAGCGCGTGCTCCCGCTGGGAGCGCGGATCGCGTTCGATGCCGCGATCGTCGCGGGCGGGGCGATCGACGCCCGGGAGCTTCGGCGTCGCTTCCCGCCCGAAGGCACAGAGCTCTGCGCGTCCATCGCGCGATGGTTCTCGAGCACGTCGTACCAGTGGGGCGGGATCACACCGTGGGGCGCGGATTGCTCGGGGATGATCCAGTCGGCGTTCGGCCTGCATGGCATGCCGCTCCCCCGGGATGCTCGCCAGCAGGCGGAGCTCGGAACGGCGCTCGCTCTCGATCCCGCTGCGTGGAGAGCCGGCGATCTGCTTTTTTTCTCCGATCGGAGCGACGGACGCATCACACACGTGGCGCTCGTCGCACCTGAGCGCACGCTCATGCACGTGGCGATCGGACGTGGTGGATTCTGCATCGAGCACATCGACGACGCGACGGATCCCTACACGGTCGCGCTCATGGGGAGATTGCGGATCGCGCGAAGACTGCTGTAGGCGCGGGGTCCTTCTCCCTCACTCAGCTCACCAGCCGGTTCGGAGGCATGCCCGCGCCCATCGGCGACAGGTCGCTCCGCACGACGAGCCGCACCTCTCCATGCGCTTCTCCGTCGAGCGCGATGCGCATCGCGTAGGCGCCCGGCGCATCGAGCGGGAGATCGATCGCAGCGATCAGTGGCATGTCCATCTCAATCACACCGGCCGGCGGCGGACCGATGTTCAGCTCCCCGTTGGATGACCAGAGCTCGTTGCCCTGCGGATTGAGCCAGTGCAGCGACACCGTGTGCGTGCCCACATCCTCCTGCCCACCCTTCAGCCGCACCACCAGATGCGCACGCGGATGAATCGTGGGCAGCGTGCCGCACTGCACCGCGTCGAAGACGCCCAGGATGTTCAGCTTTCCTTCCTGCGAGATGTTGGCCGCATCCGCGAAGAGAGCGAATGAAAGATGCATCCCGCAACTTAGGCCTCGCTTCGAACAGCGGCCACCCGCTGTAAACGCGCACCGCCAATGCCTAGCTTTACGCATGACGCTCATCGACGCGCGGCCTCGTGCCGACTCACCGACACGCCGTACGCCGATGTTCGTTCCGACCGACCTCCTCATGGTGCTGATGGTCGGCATCTGGGGATTCAATTTCCCGGTCGTGAAGTACGCCACGCGGCTCATGCCACCGCTCGCGTTCAACGCCATTCGCATCACGCTCGCGGCCATCGTGCTCCTCGCGTTCGCGCGCGCGACGGTTCGCGTACGCCCCACGCCGCGTCAGGTGCTACTGCTCCTCGCCCTCGGCGTTCTCGGGAACGGCATCTACCAAATGGTATTCGTGGGCAGCATCGTGGACACCGACGTCGGCGTCGCGGCGCTCCTGCTCGCGTCGAGCCCGGCGTTCATCGCGCTGTTGAGCCGGGCCGCCGGGCTCGGCGACATCTCCTCACGCTGCGCGCTCGGTATCGCGCTCTCGCTCGCTGGCGTCGCGCTCATCGCGCTGACGTCGCGGATCGCGCTCGACGGCACGTCCTCGCTCGAGGGGAATCTGCTCGCCGTGCTCGCCGCCGTAATCTGGGCGGTGTACGTCGTCTTGCAGGCGCGCTACGTCAGCGACGTCGACGATACCACGGTGGCGGCTCTCACGCTCGCCGGAGGCTCACTGCCGCTGCTGATGTTCGGCTTTCCGTCGATGCTCGCGACGCACTGGTCGGCGCTCCCGCTCGACGTCTGGATGTCGATCCTCTACGGCGGCGTCATCTCGCTCGCGCTCGCGTCCGTGTTCTGGTATCGCGGGGTTCGCATCCTGGGCGCCACGCGCACGGGCATCTATCTGCATTTCGAGCCGGTGTTCGCGCTG
>DASXQD010000385.1:0-4663 GCA_036493195.1 Gemmatimonadaceae bacterium
ACTCGGCACCCACACTGATATCACGCCCCGACGCGACGCCGATCGTCGGATCCTGGAGCGCGCGGACGAGCGCCTTCACCGCGTGGGGCTGGATGCGAATGGACGCGTCGGTGTTGACGATGATCTCGCCGCGCAGCGCAGCGGCGGACGCGTTCTCCGCGGCGGTCTTGCCTCCGCGCTTCGAAACACGATACAGCTCGACACCACGATCCGCGTATTCGGCGACGATACGATCCGTGTCGTCGATGGAGGAATCGGAGACGATGAGAATCTGCCTGCGCTCCGCCGGATAGTCGATTGCGAGCAGGCTGTCGATCGTTGAGCGGATGCGCGCCGCCTCGTTGTACGCCGGAACGGTGATCGAGATCATAGGCCAGGTCGAGGGCTCCGGCGGTACGGCGCGCGGAGCCTTGAATCGCGATGCGATCCAGACCACCGCGGGATATCCGGCGTAGGCCCAGGCGAAGATCGCGATCGGCAGCGCGATCAGCACGTACGGTGCGGCGCTCACGAGCCCCGTCTCTTTGCGGCGGCATCGTGCTGCGCGAGCAAATCACGATAGATCGTCTCATAGCGCGCGCTCCATTGCGTCACGCCGAACTCCGATCGCTGGCGCAGCCGGGCAGCGCGTGCTCGTTCCGCGGCAGCTTCGCCATTGTCGAGCGTGGCGCGCATGGCGGCGGCGAGCGCCGCCGGATTTTCGGGAGCCACCAGCAATCCCTCTTTCGCCGACAGCAGGTCGGGGATGCCGCCCACGTTCGTGGCAACGATCGGTATGCCCGCGGCCATCGCCTCCAGCATGACCATCGGCAGTCCCTCGGTTCTCGAGCTCAGGACGAAGACATCGAATGCCGCGAAATACCGCGCTGCATCCGGCACGGCGCCGAGCCAGAGGAACCGCCCGGGAGCGACCGATTCCGCTCGGGCGGATTCGGTATCGCGTTCGGGGCCGTCGCCCAGGATGGCGGCGTGGATGGGGCGGTCCGTGATGGAGGCAAGGGCGTCGATGAACACGTCGATGCCCTTCTCACGACTGATGCGTCCAACCCAGCCCGCAAGCACCCCTTGGGCTGGCAGATGGAGCGCCTGACGCGCTTCGGCGCGGGAGAGCGGAGCGGCATGATCGGCGAGGGCGTTAGGAACGACGTGGAGACGCTGGGCGGCTATCCCGAGGGAGCGGAGCTGGTTGGCCTGGAGTTGCGAAACGGCGACCACTGCGTCGAATCGACGGAACGCGAATCGTTGGAGTTGTTCGTACGTTCGGTTCTTCAGGCCACCACCGGTAAAACCGTGTACGGTGGTTACTATCGGCACACCGGCCTCACGTCCGGTATGGCCACCTACGAGATCCGATCTGTAACCATGTGTATGCACTATGTTTACGCCGCGGCGATCGCAGAGTCCCCGGATGAGCGCGCGCTCCTGAAGATAGCCGCGTCGTGGCACGATCAGAGGCACCAGCTCGACGTCTGCTTGCTCGAGCAAGGCCGTGAAATTCCAGCCATCTCCCGGCGCTGAAAGCGTTGGTGCGACGACGACCGTATGGCCCGCGCGGCGCTGAGCGGAGGCGAGGGTCGACACAACTGTCTCGAGGCCTCCGACCGGTGCGGGGGCCAGCAGATGCAGAATCGTGAGTGAAGGAGTCAGTGCGATGAAAGAGCGGAGGTGACGTCTGTGGTTGAGCAATGTGGGTGCCGCGTGTCGGGGCGCAACCTCGCACGCAGCGTGATTCGGCCGTCGGCATGGCTCATGCTCGATGCCCGGTCATATAATGATGTCACTGCGCGCCAGGCAGTACGTACGGCAGTACGTACTGCCGTACGTGCTTTGGTGCTGCCTTGCTATTGACGAATCAGAGCCGAGCTGACGATCGCTGACGACACCGTAATCCTCCCACCGCCGAAGGTGGACAGCCAACACCTCGACCGATCGCTGGTCTCGGGCATCGCGTGGACGGGAGGAACGAAGTGGGCGACCCAGATTCTCAGCTGGGCGGCCACTCTCATTGTCGCGCGCATTCTCTCCCCAGCCGACTATGGGCTCATGGGCATGGCCATGGTCTACCTCGGCCTGGTCACCATGGTCAGCGAATTCGGGCTGACTGCATCCATTCTGCGTCACCGGCAACTGTCCGAAGAGCAGATCGCGCGTATCGGCGGGTTCAGCGTGGTGATGGGGTTGTTGATCGCCGGCATCTCCGTCGCGATCTCGCCGCTCATCGCGCGATTCTACGGCGAGCCGCCTGTCGCGAAGATCATCGCGCTGCTGAGCATCAACTTCATTTTCGGTTCGCTCGGCGTGCTTCCTCGCGCGCTGCTGGCGCGCGATCTCGCATATCCGAGGCTGGCGCTGATCGATGGCGTCACGAATCTGGCGCAGATGGTGACGATGCTGGTGCTGGCCGTTCTCGACTTCCGGTACATGGCGCTGGTGTTCGGGAGCATCGTCGCCAGCGCCTGTGGCGCTCTGCTGGCGCTCCGGCTGCGGTCGCACCGGCTGGCCTGGCCGTCCTCGTTCAAGACGATTGCCGGCGCGCTCCACGTGGGTTGGCACAGCGTTGTCGGCCGCATCGCCTGGTACACCTACAACACCGCCGATTTTGCGGTCGTGGGACGGGTGCTCGGCAAGCAGGCGCTCGGCGCCTACACGCTGGGCTGGGAGATCGCGACGCTTCCCGTGGAGCGCATCAGCTCACTCGTGTCGAGTGTCACCCCGGGCGTATTCTCGGCGGTGCAGAACGACATTCCGGCCCTTCGTCGATACTTCCTGGGCGTCGTCGAGGGGCTCGCGTTCATCACGCTGCCGGCTGCGGCGGGGCTGGCGCTGATCGCCGGGGAGTTCGTGCCGGTGGTGTTGGGAGCGCAGTGGCTGGGAGCGATCGTGCCGCTTCGGCTTCTGGCCGTGTATGGTGGCATCCGGTCGATCGACACGGTCACGCCACAGGTGCTCATGTACACCGGACACTCGCGGCAGAGCATGTGGTACTCCGTGATCGCGGCGTGCGTCATGCCGGTTTTGTTCGTGGTCGGCACGCGATGGGGGGTGGGTGGTGTCGCGACGATGTGGATCGTGGCGTATCCGCTGGTGGTTGCGCCGCAGTACCGTTTGGCCTTTCGTGTACTCCAGATGTCCCCGCGCGGTTATTTGGCCACGCTCTGGCCGGCAGTGAGCTCGACGGCGATCATGGCATTGGCAGTCGGCACCGTGATGGTGGCGCTGCCACGAACGATGACTCCGGTGGTGCGACTGGTGATCGAAGTGCTGACGGGTGTGGTGGTGTACGGCGGGATGATCGCATGGCGCCATCGCGCTCGCGCACGCGCGTTCGTGTCCATCGTGCGGGAGCACGCGTTGTGAGCACACCGGCGAGGCCAGCGCCATTCTGGGAGAAGCGCGGCACGTCCGCGCACGATGCGCGCCGGCTTCTTCTCATCAGCTATCATTTTCCGCCGGACACCACCATCGGCGCGCGACGCTGGGAGAAGCTGGCGCTCGCCGTGTCGGAGCGCGGGTGGGGGCTGGACGTGATCACGTGCGCACCATCGAGAGCGCTGGGGACCTCGCTCGATTCCCTTCCTTCGGGGGTGCGGGTGTTCGGCGTGCCGGATCCCGTGCTTCCCTTCGAGCGGGTGGAGCACGTGCTGTGGCGCGCCTATCGCACGGTGTGGCCGAACAGGCGTCTCGATCTGGAGGCCGCGCGCGCGAGCAATGGAGCAGCACCCGGCGCGAGCGAAGGCCGCCCGGAGTCGCTGGATCGCGACGAGATTCCGCAGTCCATTCGCACACCGCGCGAGATGCTGCGCGCGTACTGGGCATGGGTCGAGCTCACGCATGGCGAACGATGGGCGCGTCGGGCCGCAACGCTCGGAAAGCAGATCGTCGTGCCGGGTGTGCACGAGGCGGTGATCACCTCCGCTCCGCCGCACACGAGTCATCAGGCCGGCCGGTATGTCTCGATGGAGGCTGGGCTGCCGTTCGTGATGGACATGCGCGATCCGTGGAGTCTTCAGCCATGGCTCCGCGAGAGCGTCGCCAGCCCGATCTGGTATCGCCACGCGGAGCGCTTCGAGCGCGCGTGCATCGAGCGGGCATCGCTCGTGGTGGCGAACACCGCGCCCGCGCACGCTGCGCTCGTGGCCCGGCACCCCAGTGCGAGCGCAAAGACGATCACGGTGATGAACGGATCGGACGACGATCCACTCCCGCCGCACCGCGACAGCGAGCGATTCCTGATCCGCTACGCCGGAACCATCTATCTCGATCGCGATCCGCAGACGCTCTTTCGCGCCGCGGCCAAGGTCATCGCGAGCGAGAAGCTCGAGCCGGCACAATTCGGGATCGACATCCTCGGCCGCTTTGCCGACGAGCATCGCGTGCCGCTGCTCGGCATGGCCGCGCAAGAGGGTATCGCGAATTACGTGAGCGTCGAGCCGCCTCGACCGCATCGCGAGGCGCTGGACTTTCTGGCCGGCGCAACGATGCTGGTGATCTTCCTCGGCAGCAACATGCTCGCGCTCCCGGCCAAGGTGTTCGAGTACGTGCGCTTCGACTCGTGGCTGCTCGCCCTCGCGGAGCCGGGGAGTGCGATCGCGAAGGTGCTCGAGGGCACGACGGCGGACGTCGTCGTACCGCACGTCGACGAGATCGCTGCGGCGATCACGCG
>DASXQD010000386.1:0-11093 GCA_036493195.1 Gemmatimonadaceae bacterium
CGTCTTCAGCTCGGCCGCATCGCCGATCACTACCGAAGGACGACCTTGTGGAGTGTCGGTGGGCAATGAGGGGAAGAGCATCGCGAGCTCCGCGGCTCCTCCACGAGAAAGCGTTGCGAGTGCAGCGGGAGGCAGCGCGCGCAGGATTGGAAGCAGCGCGTCGGCGAAGGGCGCGTATGGAACGCCTGACTCCACAGCATAGGCGCGGCCTACCGCGACCACCCAGTTTCGTCGCGTCGCCTCGCGCGCGAGCTCCTCGCTGAGTCGGGTCTTGCCGATGCCCGGCTCGCCCGAGAGAAACACCGTTCGGCCGCGGCCCTTTTCGGCGTCATCGAGAAGAGAGTGAAGCACACCCAATTCAGCGGCGCGGCCGACGAGTGGAAACGGGGCGAGCGGAGCTTGCGCCGACTGCGGTAGATCACTGGAGGCCATGTGCACCCCGCGCGGTGCAAACCGCGAAGTGAGGAGGTCGTTGCGAGACATACGTATCGAAAGAAAGAGTGACGGGCAAGTCCGAAGCGTCCACACTCCGGCACGAGAGCACTAGCGAACCCCGAGCACGACGTACACGACGAGCGCCATCAATCCCATCACGAGCACGACGCGGTGCGGTACCGTGGCTTTCAGTAGAAGGCAGAGCACGATGAGCGGACCAACGAGCGCTCCGCAGGCGAGCCGCGCCAGGTTCGCGTGATGATCGGGAGCTCCCGGAATCGCGAAGGCGCGAGCAGCAACGTCGATGAGAACGCCGGCGCTGAACCCCAGTGCCAGAATGCCGGAGTCATGGTACCGCGTGGTCATGGAGGGAAGCATGGTCGATCTCCTTGCAGGTATGCGTTGCCTCGAGTTCACTCGGGCTCGAGCGAGGCTCAATGCGATGTGATGGTGAGCGCAGAAACAGCAACGGAGTGTCGAAAAGCATCAGCCAACGCGAGAATCGTTTTCACCACCACCTCGGGTTGTTCTTCGTGCACGTACACGCCGGAATTCGCGACTGTGTCGGCCCCGAAATCGGGAAGCCGGTCGTGCAGCAGCGCGATCTCGCCAGACTCGATGCCGCCCTGCCGCCGCACGGCTCCCACGAGCAGGCGAACCGGCTGACGAACGCGCCACAGGTTGTCTGCAAGCGGCGTCGGGATGACTGCTCGCTGCATGGCATTCAACACGCGCGCCGCGCCGCCGAGATCCTGCACGATCGGCCGCGCGTACGCGTCGACGACTTCATCGGTCACCCAGGATGGATCTGCAGAATATTTTCTGAGTGCATCGGCGATGTGCCGGCGCGCCATGCCGCGCGCGCCGAAGAGCTTGAGCACGGGCGCGAGACGAAGCGCGAGTGATGCGCCACCGGTGGAAGAGCGATCGACCGGGCCGCCGTCGATGAGTACCACCGCGGCAACTCGCTCGGGATGACGATAGGCGAGGCGTAGCGCGACCGAGGCGCCGAAGTTCGATCCTGCGATCACGGCGTTCGACACTCCGAGCGTATCGAGCACCGCATTCACGCGGTCCGCCTGCGCGTCGAGTGAATAGTCGCCACCGTCCGGATGTGACGAGCTTCCCACGCCGAGCGGCTCGATGGCGAAGGTCGATTGCCCGAATGCCGCGAGAAGGGGCGTCAGCTTTCGAAAGCCGAAGGCACCACCGAGGAGGCCGGGTAGAAATACGACCGGCACATTCGTGGAGTCCTCTCGACGCGACGCTGCGATGGTGATGTGAACCGTCAGTGATTCGCGCGGAGCGACGGCGACGTGCGCGATCGTCGTCGAGTCGATCGCGAGCAGCAGCAGGAGAATGTTCATGACCATGTACCTCGTGCCGGTTCCGCATGCGGAACGGTAGAAGAAGGAGCGTTCATGACGACACTCGGCTGCGCGAGCGGTGGCCGCGTACGAGCAGACGAAGGAGCTTCACGCGAGAAGAACCGAAGGCCGAGAGAGAGCCCCAGCAGCGCGGTGGGAACGTCCTGCACCAGGTGGAGCATCAACGCCACGCCAATCGCGACCTCGTAGGGAAGGCCGAGGGAATGAGCGACGGTGGCGTAAACGAGCTCGAACACGCCGACGTTTCCGGGAGTCACGCGTACGAGGAAGCCGACATTCACCGCGAGCAGCGCGAGCAGGCTGCCGCGCATGCCGATCGGGAACCCGGCGGCTCGCGCGACGAGCGAGTACGAGATCCATTCGGAGCACCAGTCCAGCAGCGTGAGACCAATGGCGATCGTGACACGACGCGGGGTCGCGATGTCACGTGTCGATGCGAACACGCTCAGCACGTAGCGTCGGCAGCGCACGGTCAGCGATCGCGATTCTGATGCGTCCAGGCGATGCGGACTCGCGTGGCAGGCGCGCCAGCGTTGCGCGCCCGCAATTACCGCGACGAGGCCAACGGTTACGCACGCGCCAACGGTCGCGGCATGCGGTATGGGAAAGAGCAAAGCGGCCCACGCGAGTAGTGTCAGAAATCCGACGAGATCCACCGCACGCTCGAGCACGACTGTGGAGAGTACCGATGCGCTGGGAATGCCGGTGAGGCGCGACATGAGAAGCACGCGTCCGGCCTCGCCGCTGCTCCCCACGAAGAGGCTGTTCAGTGTCGCGCCCACGAGCGTGCCGCGTGCGACGGTGGTGAAGCAGGGACCTCCGAGCGCTTTCAGGAAAGTCCACCAAATGCCCGCCTTGCCCGTGAGCGCAATCCAGTGAAAGCACAAGGCGAGCGCGAGCAACCCGATCGACGCGTGTCGCACCGCGCCGAGCACCGGAGTCCACGGCACACGCCGCACGTACGCTGCGATGCCGACGGCGAGAAGAGCGATGAGCCCGGAGCGCAGATAGCGCACGACGCGGGTCTTCATCGCATATTCTCCGAATGCGACGCGCGCTGGTTACCGGTGCCACCGGCATGCTCGGATCGTATCTCGTGCGGCGGCTGATCGAGGGCGGCTATCACGTGCGCGCGCTCGCGCGATCTCCGGGAACCGCACAGTGGCTGCGGGACATGCAGGCGGAAGTCGTGCAAGGCGAGCTCGCCGATGCGCGCGCGCTCGTCTCTGCTGCGGACGGATGCGATCTCGTCGTGCATGCTGCCGCCGCGATCGGTCCCCAAGCCGACTGGGAAACCTTCCGGGCCGGCAATGTCCAGGGAACGAGCAACGTCGTAAGCGCGTGCGTGTGCGCTGGAGCGCGCCTCGTGCACATCAGCAGTACGGCGGTCTATGGAGACTCGCGCTACGAGATGGCACCGGTGCATGAGCGCATGCCGCTGCCCCAACTGCCTGATTCCGATGCCTACGGGCGTTCCAAACAGGAGGCGGAGCGCGTCATCACGGAAGCGCAGGCGAGCGGAGCCATATGGGCCGCGATCGTTCGTCCGCCAGTGATGTACGGCGAACGCGATCGACAATTCATTCCTCGGATCGCCGCCGTGATGAGCCGCGGTGCTTTTCCGCTGTGCGGTGGCGGCAATACGACCCTGCCCGTGGTGCACGCAAACGCCGTTGCGGAAGGCGCGATACTCGCCTCGCACACCGCTCGCGCGAACGGCGGGATCTACAATCTCACGACCGACTTTCCACTCACGGTATCCGATCTCGTGGCTCTCGCGCGCATTGGGCTCGATCGACGGATTCGTGCCCCGGCTCTGTCGCTCGGAGGCTCGCGCATATTTTTCAGAGTGCTCCAATTCGGGCTGAGAGCAATCGGCCGCGGTGACCTCGCTGCGCACGCCAACGGGACCCTCGAGATGTTGACGCACGATAATCCGTTCTCTTCCGCGCGCGCTCGAGAGGAGCTCGAGTGGTCGCCGACCATACGGCCCGAGGTCGGCGTGCCGGATGCGTTTCGATGGTGGAGGGCGCATCATGGCAGGGCATAGGCGATGAGGTAGTCGCCCATCCGTGTGTGCATCAGGTGATGTCCGCCGGCGGCGATCACGATGTACTGCCTGCCGTTCGGCCGCACGCGGTACGTCATGGGCGTTGCCTGCGCAGAAGCCGGAAGCTCCGTCTCCCACAGCTGCTTGCCGTCATCCGTGTCGAAGGCGCGCAGGTGATGATCCATCGCTGCGGCGATGACCACGATCCCGCCGGAAGTGACGAGAGGTCCGCCGAGCGATGGCGATCCCCAGCCGCGCGGCGCCGGCAGATGAGCGAAGTCGCTCATGGTTCCGAGCGGCTTCTCCCATCGCACGTGTCCGTCATCGAGATCGATTGCGACAAGCGTTCCCCAGGGTGGCGCATTGCACGGGAGGCCAAGAGGCGAACGAAGAATTTCCCGGCGACTGCCGTACGGCGCGCCATCCTGTCGTGCGACGGCGGCATCGCTGCCCGCGCGCCTGGCATCTTCGCCGATCGACTCCGGCGGCAGCAGCGTGACGACGGTTGCGACGCGAATGGTGTTCATGATGGCAACGCCGCGAGACCGGTCGACGCCGATGCCGCCCCAGTTCACGCCCCCGAGAAATCCCGGAAACTCGATTGTTCCTTCGAGACTCGGAGGTGTGAACAGTCCGTCCGAGCGCAGCGAGCGGATACGGCGCTCGCACCAGGCGCGATCGACAGGGGTGAGCCCCCACGCATCACTCGGGCGCAGACCGCGAGGAACGACGGCAGGCGTGGATGGAAACGGCTGCGTCGCAGAGGCCTCTTCACCGTCGACATCGCTGCGCGGAACGGCCTGCTCCGCTACCGGAAACACCGGTACGCCCGTGTTGCGATCGAGCACGAAGACATCACCAGTCTTCGACGCCTGCATGACCACAGGAATCGTGATGCCATTGCGCGTCACCGTTGTGAGCACTGGCTGTGCGGCAGCGTCGTAGTCCCACAGATCGTGATGCACGAGTTGAAAGCTCCACACGAGCTTTCCCGTGGAGCCGCGCAGCGCCACGATCGAGTTTGCGTTCGCGTTCGGACCTGGACGCAGGCCACCAAAGTGATCGGGGCTCGGACTTCCTGTGGGGATGAAAACGAGATCGCGCTCGAAATCGACCACGAACAGCCCCCACGCGTTGCCCGCGCCGGAGTGAAAGCGCGATGCTGCGCGCGTCGCGGAGTCCGCACTCGCCGGTAGTGCGTCACGTAGTGGCTCCCAGCTCCAGCGAAGCGCACCCGTGCGAGCGTCGAACGCCCGTACGACCCCGCTCGGCGCCTGCGCATGGAGATTGTCGAAAATGGAGGAGCCGATGACGACGAGCCCGTCAATGATCGCCGGAGGCGACGTGACGTGATATTCGTGCGCGAGACTGTCAGCGCCGCGAACGCCGGTGTGCAGGTCGACACTGCCCGCGACGCCGAAGTCGGCGCAAGGAGTGCCGCTGCGCCCATCGAGAGCGATCAGCCGCGCATCGAACGTCGCGACGAAGATTCGCGTGCGACACGGCGAGGCAGTGGAGCGCGCCGAATCCACCCAGGCCGACACTCCACGGGTGGTGACCTCGTCGTGAGCGAGCGACACGCGATCGATATGCGCATCGTACGTCCACCGCGCCGTTCCACGCTCGGGATCGAGTGCGATCACACGCGCGGATGGCGTCGCGATGTACAGGGTGCCGTCGAACATGAGAGGCGTCGCTTCGAACGCAGTGGCCGGGCCACTGCTGTCCGCGACACCGTCGGAAACATCACCCGTGCGAAACACCCATGCCACGCGAAGCGAGTCCACGTTCGACCGTGAGATCTCATCGAGCGTGGAAAAGTGAGTGCCGCCTGCGGAGCCGTTCGACGCCCAGTCCGCGCTCGGCGCGGACGCAGCACTGCGTCGCACCGATGCACGCACGCGCGCATCGGTGGTTGGCGCAACGAACGCAGATGCGCTCGCGGGAGATGAGTATCGTGTCCATCCGGCTGCCATGAGAACGAGGACGAAGCCGAGCGTGAGCGCAACGCAGAGATACCGGCGAGGGCGGTGGCGATACGCTGTGTGTGGCACGGCGACACCTCACGAGCGGGGGAACCAGTGAAGAGCTTTGACTGGTTGCAGGATGCCCGTTTCGAGTTCGCCGCCACATACGCGCATCGGCGCATACGGCGAGTGTCGATGACGTATGGCCGCGGAGAGATGACGTAGTGGAGTGATGCGATCGTCCTACGTCATTACAAAGAAACGGCCGCACCAGACTGTGAAAGTCGGTACGGCCGAGTTGGAAGCGTCGTGCGCGTGCTCGAGTGAGCTACTACGTGCAGCGCGGTGAGCATGGTTCTCCTCGCCACCTTCTAGCGCTTCGTAGCACTTCCGATAGCGACGACGTGCGCCAGCATGGAATCGGTGTTCGCCGGAAGCGGAACACGCTCGTGCATCGCACGCGCTTTTCGCCTTTGCGCGATGTCTACCCGGCGCTCAGCGCGGATGCCGGATCCACACGGCCCGCGCGGCGTGCGGGCAGATAGCTCGCCGCCATCGCGATCAGCCCGGTGAGCACGAGCGCCACCACGAACGTTTCCGGGTCGGTATTCGACACGCCATAGAGCATTCCGCGCATCAATCGCGTGAGCATGAGAGCGGCGAGCGCCCCGATCGAGAGGCCAACGGCGATCTGACGGATGCCATCCCAAAGCGACATACGAACGAGCGCAGTCGGACTCGCCCCCAGCGCTGCCCGCACGCCGAACTCCTGTCTTCGCGCCGCCACGAGCTGCGCAACCACGCCATAAATGCCGACCATGGCAAGTAACAACGCCAGCGCTCCGAACGCGCCGAGCAGAAGCATCGAGAAGCGCTGTTTGGCGATCGAGCTGCGCACGATGTCGTCCATCGTGCGCACGTGCGCCACCGGGATCTCAGGGTCGAGCGCATGCACCTGCGCGCGCACCGCGGGCACGAGCACGAGGGGATCGCCCGACGTGCGCACCACGAGATTCATCGTCCGAGGCGTGAACTGCGCCGACTGGTGAAACTGCGAGTGCACCGCGTAAAACGTCGGATCGGTGATCGAGGTCAGGCCATTGTGCTCGACATCGCGCACGACGCCGATAACGGTACCCATCTGTGCGCTGTCGTTGGACAGCTTCATGCTCGCGCCAATGGGATCGCGTCCCGCAAAATACTTGTCGGCCATTCGCTGGCTGATCACGAACACGACTGGTCCGCCTCCGCGATCGTGCTCATCGAACAGTCGTCCCTTCACGAGGTGCAGCCGCATCGTTTCGAAATATCCGGGCGTCACGATCTGCCAGTCGCCCGGAATGGTCTCTCCCGGCGGCGGCGTATAGCCGGGAATCTTGAGTCCCCAGTTGCCAATGGGTGCGGCGAGTGGGAGTAGCCGCGCTACCCCCGCGTGCTCTACACCGGGAAGCCCCTCGACACGATGGCGAAGCTCGTCGAAGAAGCCAGAAATACGCGCATCATCCGCATAGCGCGTAGGCGGAACGGAGAGCTCCATGGTCAACACGCCGTCGCTTCGGAATCCCGGATCGATCGACATGATCCGCTGCACGGTCCGGATCATGAGCCCTCCGCCCACGATGAGCACCACCGAGAGCGCAATCTCGCCGATCACCATGATCTGTCGGGCTCGCAAGCGGGCGCGGGAAACAGTCGCGCCGCGGCCGCCATCCTTGAGTGACTCCGCTGCATTCACGCGAGTGGCGGCGAGCGTCGGTGCCAGCGCGAAGAGCAGGACGGTCCCGAGCGTCGTTGCGAGCGCGAACGCAAGCACTCCGAGATTGAGCGACACATCGGAGACGAGTCCGAGCGATCGCGGAGCCCATGCGCGCGTAGCCTCCACGCCGAGCCACGCCACGAGCATGCCCAGCGCTCCGCCGACGAGCGCGATCACGACTCCCTCCGTCAGGAACTGCCGTGCGAGCCGCTGTCGTGCGGCGCCAAGCACCGCGCGAAGCGCCGTCTCGCGGCGCCGTCGCTCGCCGCGCACGAAGAGCAGGCCGGCGACGTTCGCGCACGCGATCACCAGCACGAGCGCGACGGCGCCGAGCAGGATGAGCAGCGCGGGACGCAGCGATCCGCTGATCTGCTCACGAAGGGGAACGGCCGTCATGGTGAATCGCGTCGGACCCGTATAGACGCCTTCGGCGATCAGCCGATCGGTGACCTTTTCCAGCTCCCTGTTCGCCTGCGCGATGGTCACGCCGGGCGCGAGATGCGCGACCGCGTAGAGTCCGTGACTCCCTCCGCCACGTGCGACGGCCGGACCTGGAATCGCATCGTACTCGCTGTCCGTTGCCGCCAATGGCGTGAGGAGCTCCGTCGCCCCTTTCTCATCATAGTCGAGAGGCATCCGGAAGCTCGCGGGCATCACGCCGATCACGACCTTCTGCCTCCCCTCGACCTCGATCGACTTGCCGACTGCAGATCGATTGCCCCCGAAGTGGCGCTGCCAGAACGAGTAGCCGATCAACGCAACATCATTTGCACCTGGTACGTCTTCCTGCGGCAGAAAGTCGCGACCGAGCATCGGCGAGACGCCGAGTACGGCGAGTGTTCGTAGCGAGACCTGTGCGGCGTGTAGGCGCTCCGGGTCGCCGGCGCCGGTGACGCTCTTCGTATCCATGTCATAGACGCCAACTGCATCGAACACGTGCGGCTCGTACGTCAGCAACTCGTATTCGTCGTAGGACATCCATGACCCGGAGTTCTTGAAGCTTCCGCTCCAGACGACGGCCGTGTGTGCCGGATCGCCGAATGGGAGCGGCTCGAGAAGAGCGGCGTGCACGACACTGAAGAGCGCCGTGGTCGCGCCGATGCCCAGCGCGAGCGTCAGTGCAGCAGCAATGGCGAACCCAGGGGCGTGGAGCAGCGAGCGCACGGCATAGCGTGCATCGCTCGCGAGATCCTCGAGCCAGCGCGTGCCGCGTGCATCGCGACCTTCCTCCCTGAAACGCTCCTGGCCACCGAACGCGAGCTGCGCAGTGCGGAGCGCATCGGCCTCCGAGAGCCCGCGTGTGCGCGCGAGCTCCTCGGCTTCCATCGCGATGTGCAGACGCATCTCCTCCGCCATCTCCCGCTCGAACGCCGCCCGGCGAAAAAGCGCGCTCGTGCGACGCTGCCATTGCGAGACGATTCCGGCGCCGCTCACGCCCGGTGCACCGTCACGTGGCATGGAGGATCTGCTCCACCGCGCTGGTGAACAGCCTCCAGTTCGCTTTCTCCTCGGCGAATCTCTTCTTGCCCGCGGCCGTGAGCGTGTAGAACTTCGCGCGCCGGCCCTCCGGCGAGATGCCCCAGCTGCTGCGCACGAGCCCGCGGTCCTCCAGGCGATAGAGCGCGGGATAAAGCGAGCCCTGATTCACCTGCAGCACGTCGTACGAAAGCTCTCGTATGCGCTTCGAGATTCCCCACCCGTGCAGCGGTGCGGGGAACAGCGCCTTGAGGATCAGAAGATCGAGTGTTCCCTGCAGGAGATCAGCGCGATCGGACATGGGCCGGCGGGCGGAGGTGAATGCCTAGACATCCGACAACATGAGTGCGCGTGTTGTCGGATGTCAAGGTATCCACTGTCTTCCGACACTACCCGCGACCGCGCCCCGCGAGATCGTCGGCCGACGGACCGTACACGCCTGGCACCGGCACGCTGAGCAGGCGGTAGTAGACGCCCAGCTGTGCGCGGTGATGCACGAGGTGACTCATCATCACCGTGCGGAGCAGCCGGTACTTCGGACCGCGCATCATGACTTGGTCTCCGCGCCGGACTCTCCACTCGTGGGAGAGCGCCGCGGAATCGGCGTTCGCGAGGGCAGCTTTCTGCGCGGCGACGCTGGCATCGTGCACCGCGAGAAGCTCCGCAGCAGTCGTGAGTGGCGCGAGTGGCTTCCGCGCGCCCACCTCCATTTCATCCGTCGTGAGAATTGCGACGGCGCGGTTCGGAATGTCTGCGATGTGTGTTGCGAGCTCCGCGAGCGTTCGCGAGTGCTCGTGCGGTTTCCAGTCGTGCTTCGAATCCGGGAATCGCTCCAGCAGTCGCCTCGTGGCGGCATGCTCGGACTCGAAGTCGGAATACAACATGTCGAGCGTCGGTATCGAATCCGTTGTAGCGGTAGCGTGAGCAGTCATCGATCTCTCTCCGATTGATCCACAGAGGTGTGCCCGAACATGAATCGGGTAACCGAAGATTGCCACGATACGCGCGCCGTGTACCGCCCAGGCTGCCACCTCTGGCACCGCGCTTGCGCCTGCCGATCCGTGATGGAGCGCGAGTGGAGCTCTCGAAAGGAGTAGGTGCAACGTGAACGCGCGTGCTGGCGCAGGCCTCGCATCCCCGTGCGGCGGCGGAGCTGGAACCGGATCGGCCGCGGACTTCATCCCGTCAGGCGCGACACTCCCCAAGCTGCGCGATGCGGCTGCCCGCTGCCGCGGATGCGATCTCTGGACATGCGGGCGCGTGGTGTTCGGCGAAGGACCGCGCGGCGCGACCGTGATGTTCGTTGGCGAGCAGCCCGGCGATCAGGAAGAGCAGGCGGGACATCCGTTCGTCGGACCGGCCGGAAAGCTGCTCGATGCCGCGCTCGACGAGGCTGGCATCGACCGCAAGACCGTGTACGTTACCAACGCGGTCAAGCACTTCAAGTACGAGCGCGGCGCGAAGAGCGCACGACGGATCCACAAGAAGCCGAACGATGCCGAGATCCGTGCGTGCCATCCGTGGCTCGAGGAGGAGATCAGGCTCACCAGGCCGCGCGTCATCGTCGTCCTCGGTGCCACCGCCGCGCAGTCGCTGCTCGGCAAACAATTCCGCGTCACGAAGGAGCGCGGCAAGCCGGTCAAGTCCGAACTGGCAGGCACCGTGATCGCCACCGTGCATCCATCGTCGGTGCTGCGTGCGCCTGACGGCGAGCGCGAGCGGGCGCGCAGCGATTTCTTTGCCGACATTCGCGCCGTCGCGAGGCACATCGCAAAGGCGTGAGCGATCGGCGCTCTCTCACCTCAATGATCGACAGGCAAACCACTCGGAACGTGTCGCGGTGTGAGATGCCCCAGATCACGCGCCCTGTCGTCGGTGAGCGCACTCATGTAGTCCATCAACTGGCCCACGAGCGCAGGTGTGAGCACCACGCCCTTGAGTAGCGTATCGCGCTGCGCGAGGACGTCCGCGGAGTTGGGAAGAAGCGTATTTCTCAGCGCCGGGTCGAGCTGCATCGGATC
>DASXQD010000387.1:0-3016 GCA_036493195.1 Gemmatimonadaceae bacterium
AACACGAACCGCTGGGGCGTGCCGCCCAACGCGAAGCGTGTGCTCCGGAGCATGGAAGCGGAGCGGATCACACGATACCCGTCGGTCTACACGCCGGAGCTCAAGCGCGCGCTCGCGGCGTACGCCGGCGTACGCGCTGAGGAGATCGTCGTCGGATGCGGATCCGATGATGTGCTCGACTCCGCGATCCGCGCATTCGCCGAGCCGGGCGATACGTTGGCCTATCCGGATCCTACGTTCGGCATGCTACCACTCTGGGCGCAGATGAACGGGCTCGTTGCCGCTCCGGTGCCTACGGCGAATCCGCACACCATCGACATCGACGCGCTGCTCGCCACACGCGCGCGTGTCACATATGTCTGCTCTCCGAACAATCCAACGGGTTTCGCCGTCTCGCGTTCGGATATTCACCGTCTTGTCGAGAACGCGGCGGGAATCGTCATCCTCGACGAGGCGTACGCGGAGTTCGCAAACGACGGATGGATCGCGGAAGCGCCACGCCACTCGCGACTCGTGGTCACTCGCACGATGTCGAAGGCGTTCGGGCTCGCGGGGCTGCGCGTCGGATACGCAGCCGCCGCGGCAGATACGATCACGCAGGTCGAGAAGGCGCGCGGCCCGTACATGGTCGGTGGCACCGCGGAGCAGGTGGTGCTCGCGGCACTCCGCAACGATCTCGAGTGGGTGCGCACACATATAGAGCTCGCGAAGCAGATCCGCACGCGCTTCAGCGCGGAGCTCGGCGCGGCGGGCATTCGGTCCTTGCCATCCGACGCGAACTTCGTTCTCGTCCCTGTTGCCGATGCGGCCGCGGTGGCGGCGAGCATGCGCGCCGCTGGTGTCGCGGTGCGAGCATTCCCACGACTGCGCGGCATTGGCGACGGCGTGCGTATCACGGTCGCGCCATGGCCGATGATGGACACAGCGCTCAAGGCGCTCCGTAACGCGGTACACACATGAGGGTGAGCGTGTTCGACTACGGAGCAGGGAATCTCCACTCACTGGTCAAGACTCTCGAGCTCGATGGCGCATTCGTCGAGCTCGAGACGGATCCCTCACGTGCAGCGCGCACCGACGTGCTGGTGCTGCCCGGCGTCGGGGCATTCGGTCACGCCGCGGCACGGATGGACAGCGGCATTGGTGACCTGCGCAGCGCCTTGCGCGATGGCCTTCCATGCCTGGGCATATGTCTGGGCATGCAGCTTCTCTTCGACGCCAGCGATGAAGGCGCCGGTGCCGGACTCGGAATTTTCCAGGGGCACGTGCGTCGCTTGCAGGGTGGTCGCGTTCCGCAGATCGGCTGGAATACGATCGAGAGCGGCAATGATCCGTTACTCGAGGCCGCGCCGCTGACGACGGCCTATTACGCGAACAGCTACGTGTGCAATCCCGATGATGAGAGCTGCGTGCGCGCGTGGAGCGTGCATGGCTCGTCGAAATTCCCCGCGGTCGTGCGCGCGGGCCGCACGATCGGCGTGCAGTTCCATCCTGAAAAGAGCTCCACTCCAGGCGTGGAGCTCGTGCGGGCGTTTCTGCGCGAGGCGGCGCAATGATCGCGATCCCCGCGGTCGATCTGCGCGACGGTGCGTGCGTGCAGCTCGTCGGCGGCTCGTACGCGAACGAGGCGATGCGGCTCGACAATCCAGTCGAGGTCGCACGCGGCTGGATGCGCGACGGCTTTCAGCGCATACACGTCGTCGATCTCGATGCAGCAACGGGCCGCGGTGACAACGCCGCGATCGTGCGGGACATACTCGCCGACGTCCACGCGTCCATTCAGGTGGGCGGCGGCATCCGGAGCGGCGATACGATCGAGCGCCTGCTGCAGGAAGGGGCATCGTGGGTCGTGCTTGGGACACGCGCGCTCGAGGAGCCGGAATGGCTCGCTGGCACCGCCTCTTCCTTCCCGGGTCAGCTCATCGTCGCCGCGGATGTGCGCGAGCGGCAGGTCGTGACGCGCGGTTGGGCGCGCACGTTGTCGCGCAGCGTGCTCGATGTCGTCGAGCAGCTCAACGACATCCCGCTCGGCGGTGTGCTCGTCACCGCCGTGCATCGCGAAGGACAGCTTGCGGGCACCGATCTGTTTCTCATGGAGGATGTGGCCGAGCTGTCGGCGCATCCGGTGATCGCGTCGGGTGGCATCTCGAGCGTCGGCGATCTTCGCGAGCTCGCGGAACGAGGGATCGCAGCCGCGGTGATCGGCATGGCGCTGTACACGGGCGCACTCGACGCGCGATCGGTGGCCGAGGAATTCGCGTCGTGACCTGGGAGCATGGCACATGACGATCGTCGAGCGAAACACACGCGAGACACAGATTCGCCTGGAAGTCGCGCAGGGTGCCGGTGCCGCGAGCATCGATACGACCATTCCCTTTCTCGACCACATGCTCGTGACGCTCGCGCGCTACGCATCGCTCGATCTCACGCTCACCGCGCGCGGCGATCTTCGCCATCATCTGGTCGAGGATGTCGCAATCGCGTTCGGCGCGGCTGTCGCCGCGCTCGTGCCGCCGCGTGCGGCGCGTTACGGCGATCGTTTCATCCCAATGGACGACGCGCTCGTGCACGTGGCGATCGATCTGGGCGGACGACCGTTCTATGTGGGTCCTCTTCCGAGTGATCTCTACGAGCACTGGTTTCGCTCCTTCAGCGACAACGCGCTCGCCACGGTTCATGTGCGTGTCATTCGCGGGCGCGACAGACATCACGTTGTCGAGGCAGCCTTCAAGGCGCTCGGCGCGTCGCTGCGCCAGGCACTCGTACCGGATGGTGCATCCGGTGTGTTCAGCACCAAAGGCACCGTCGGTCTCGAGGTGAAGTGATGCTCGCGCGACGTGTGGTGGTATGTCTCGATGTGCAGGGCGGCCGTGTCGTGAAAGGCGAGCGGTTCGTGCAGCTTCGCGATGTAGGTGATCCCGTGCATTTGGCTATGCGGTATGAGCACGAGGGCGCGGACGAGATCGTGTTTCTCGACATCTCGGCCACCGCCGATGAACGCCAGACGATGCTCGACGTC
>DASXQD010000388.1:0-9453 GCA_036493195.1 Gemmatimonadaceae bacterium
ATGAACACGATGCGGCGCGGGAGCTCGTCCAGCTCCATGAACTCCGTGCTCGTGATCACGTGCATCTCGCCGGGAATCTCGAGCGGCCGCGGAGATGCGCCCGTCGCGATCACGACGTGCCTGGCCGTGAGCTCGCGTCCAGCAATCGCGATTCGATCTTGCGAAATGAATCTGGCCTCACCGTGCAGCGTCTCGATTCCCTGCTTCCGGAATCGCGCTTCGCGCTCCGTGGGCACCGGATCGGTGAAGCCGCGCTTGAATCGCATCAGCGCCGGCCAATCGATCGAGGCTTCGCCAGCGACGCCGTGCCCGAGCATACGACGGTGCCACGACACGACTTCGGCTGCACCCACGAGCACTTTTTTCGGGTCGCAGCCTCGATTGCCGCAGGTGCCGCCAAACGGCTGATCGTCGATGACCGCCACCCGCCAACCGGCGGCCCGACAGGCGTATGCGGGCGTGGAGCCGCCTGCCCCAGTGCCGAGCACGAGCAGATCAAATTCGTCCGTCATGGTCCTCTCGTAGAGTTAAGCCGCTCAACGCGGCCTCGGAACCAAATGCACCATTTTTGCCCTAGTCTCCATGGATTCTGTCCACGTAAGCTGATCGCAGCCAAAGCTTCTGCTTCAGGTCCGCTTCAAGTCTGCTTCAAGGATTCCAATGGCATCATCGCTCCTGACCAGCGATTCCGCTACGACGCGTCCTGGCGACGCGCATCATACGTCGGATTCGCTCACGCTCGCCCAACGATTCGAGGCTGTTCGCACGCAGACGGAGCGCCTGTGCGCTCCCCTCGACACGGAGGATTTCGTCGTCAGCAGCATGGCGGACGTGAGCCCGACGAAGTGGCATCTCGCGCACACCAGCTGGTTCTTCGAGACGTTCGTACTCGGCCCGCATTCCCCCGAGTACGTCTCGCCGAATCCGCGCTATGCGTTCTTGTTCAACTCGTACTACGTGCAGGCGGGCGAGCGTCACTGCCGCGCCAAACGTGGGCTCGTGACGAGGCCCACGGTGCGCGAGGTGTTCGAGTATCGCGCGCACGTGAATGAAGCGATGCGCGATCTTCTGCAGCGCGTGGGCGATGATCCGCGGCATCCCGCGCACGCGCTCATCGAGCTCGGACTGCATCACGAACAGCAGCATCAGGAGCTGCTGGTGACCGACATCAAGCACGTCTTCTGGATGAATCCTCTTCGCCCCGTCTATCGCGAGAGGCCGCAGGAGCCTTCACGCGCCGCAACCGAGCTGAAGTGGCGCACCTTCGCTGGCGGCGTGCATCGGATCGGACACGAAGGCGACGGCTTCTCGTTCGACAACGAAGGACCCGCGCACCGCGAGTTTCTCGAGGACTTCACGCTCGCCACACGGCTCGTCACGAATGGCGAATATCTCGAGTTCATGAACGAGGGCGGCTACGAGCGCTCGGAGCTCTGGCTCTCGCCCGGACTCGCGATCGTGCAGGATCGTGACTGGAACGCGCCATTCTATTGGGAACGTGACGGTGATGGATGGACGGAGTTCACGCTGGCCGGTACGCGGCCAATCGCGCTGAACGAGCCGGTGTGCCACGTGAGCTACTACGAGGCGGATGCATTCGCTCGATGGGCGAAGCGCCGCCTGCCCACTGAGGCAGAGTGGGAGGTCGCAGCACGCGGCGCGCGAATCGAGGGAACCTTTGTCGAGAGCGAACGCTTTCATCCTGCTCCGGCGAAGGCGACCGAATCCGGCGAGAACGAATTGTCGCAGCTGTACGGCGATGTCTGGCAGTGGACACAGAGTGCGTACGTCGGCTATCCGGGATTCAAGCCGGACACGGGCGCAATCGGTGAGTACAACGGAAAATGGATGGCCGACCAGTGGGTGCTGCGCGGCGCCTCGTGCGCAACCCCCGTCTCCCACGCGCGGCTCACGTATCGAAACTTTTTCCCATCGGATGCCCGGTGGCAGTTCATGGGGATTCGTCTTGCCGATCATGCCTGACGAGCGCTCGATGGCGATACCTGTTCCGCGGCACGGCGTGCCGCGCATCGTCGCGCGTCCGAATTCACTTCCGGATGCGCGTCCGATGCGCGAGGAAGTGCTGCGCGGACTCCAGTCCGAGCCAAAGACACTTCCGCCGAAGCTCTTCTACGACGAAACGGGTGCCGCGCTGTTCGAGCAGATCTGCGAGCTCCCGGAGTACTACCTCACGCGCGCCGAGCTCGAGATCCTTCGCGCCCGGAGCAACGAGATTGCGGAGCTCGCGGGCCCGCGCGTCGCGCTGCTCGAATACGGCAGCGGCGCAGGCGTGAAGATTCGCCTGCTGCTCGACGCGCTCGAGTCGCCGGCCGCGTACGTGCCGGTCGATATCTCGCGCGAGCAGCTCGCCCGCGTCGCGCGCGAGCTCGCGGCCGACTATCCAGGAGTGGCGATTCGCCCACTCCACGCCGACTACACGTTGCCGCTCGCGGTGCCGCCGCTCCCAAACGGATCGCGCAGAGTCGCGTTCTTTCCCGGCTCGACCATCGGCAACTTCCATCCGATGGAGGCCGCCATCTTCCTCGGCCGCGTGCGGCGTGCTGTCGGCAAGGGTGGTGCGCTCGTGCTTGGTGTCGATCGCCGCAAGCGCGCGGCCACCCTCAATGCTGCGTACGACGACTCGGCGGGCGTGACCGCGAGGTTCAACCTGAACATCCTCGCGCGCCTCAATCGCGACCTGCATGCGCACTTCGATCTGCGCACGTTCGAGCATCGCGCGTTCTTCAACTCGCGCGCGAGCCGCGTCGAGATGCATCTGGTGAGCACGGCCGAGCAGATCGTGAAGGTCGCCGGCGAGCCGATTCATTTCGACAAGGGCGAGTCCATCTGGACCGAGAGCTCGTACAAGTACGATCGCGCGCGCCTCGAGGAGCTGATCGAGACTGCGGGCTTTCGCACGCGGAAACTCTGGACGGATCGGAAACGGCAGTTCTGGGTCGCCTACCTCGAAGCGGTGTGACGCAGGTGCGCGGGAGCGACGGCGCGCTCGACCAGTGCGAGCACGCCGTCGACCACTAGCGCAAGCGCCGCAGCGGGCAGCGCGCCCGACAGGATCATGTTGGTGTCCGCAAGCGCGAGCCCCGCAACGATCGGCTCTCCCAACCCGCCGGCGCCGATGAACGCCGCCAGCGTGGCCGCACCAACCGTGATCACCGCCGCAGTTCTGATCCCCGCCATGATGACGGGCGCGGCGAGCGGCAGCCGCACCTGCAACAATCGCTGGCGCGGCGTCATTCCGAGCGCCTCCGCGGCTTCGACTGCCGATGGATCGGCATCGCGCACACCACTGTACGCGCTGCGCGCGATGGGGTAGAGCGCGTAGATCCAGAGCGCCACGAGCGCCGGCTTCACCCCGATGCCGAACAGCGGAATCATGAAGGCGAGCAGCGCGATGCTCGGAATCGTCTCGAGCACGCCGAGCGCGCCGATCATGGGCTCCGCCGCACGACGCGCGCGCTCGAGCGCGAGGGCGAGTGGCACCGCGACGATGATGGCGGCGCCGAGCGCGAGGGACACGAGAAGCAGGTGCTGGAGCACGAGCGTCCAGATGGCGGCGCGTCGGTCCCAGAGATAGCTGGAAAGAGATATCTTAGTACTAAGGGATTTCGGAATAGGTGCCCCGGCGCTCGTGCGTGCATTGGCGCTCATCGCTGCCGTGAGACCGAGATCCCGGAGCGCATCGGCCGCGACACGCTTCACATCCTCGCCATCGACCTCGATGCGCCGGTTGAGCACGCGCATGCGCGACTCGTCGAGCAGCCCGCTCAGCGTCGTGAGCGCGGCGATCGCTTGAGGTCGCTCGCGCGAGAGGCGCGCACTGACCAGCGCTGCGGCTTCGTACGGCGGAAAGAAGTGCTTGTCGTCCGCGAGCGTCACCAGATCGTACTTCGAGAGCAAGCCGTCGGTGGAATAGCCATCGATGACGTCGACCGCTCCGGTGGCGAGCGCCTGGTATTTCACCGCGGGAGCGAGCGGCCGCACCGCGCGCGGACGCACGCCGTATGCGCGAGCGAGTCCCGCGAGTCCGTCGGGACGCCCGATGAAATCCGCGGTGAATCCCGCCACGAAATGCCCGCTCTCGCGCCCCAGGTCGCTGAGCGTGCGCAGATGATACCGCGCGGCCGTGCTCTTTCGCACCGCGATGGCGTAGCTGTTCTGGAATCCCAGCGGGGGCAGCCATCGCACACCGAAGCGCGACGCGAATTCGCGGGCCACGTGCGCGAACACCCGCCGCGGATCGCCCGCGAGGGAGTCGGTGAGCGAGTCGTGCAGCACCGCGAGCAGCCCCGTGCCGGTGTACTCCGGGTACACATCGATGGCCCCGGACCGGAGCGCCTGCATCGCGATCTCGGTCTGGCCGAGTCCCATCCGCCGGTCGACGACCATCCCCTGCGATTCGAGCAGCTGCGCGAACATTTCGGCGAGCAGATACGACTCGCCGAACGGCTTCGATGCGACGATGATCGGGGCACGCCGGGATGCGACGGTTGGCGGGACCACCTGCGCGCGCGCGTTCCCGGCGAGCGCGAGGGCCGCCACAGCGAGCAGCGCGCGCTTCACGCGAGCCCCCGCAGTGGCGCCGATGCCGCGAGAGCGCGCTCGAGCAGCGTCGCGACATAGGGTGTTGCGGGCGCCGATGCGAGACGGTCGATCGTTCCCTGCTGCTCGATGCGTCCCGCGCGCATGACCACCAGCTCGTCTGCGAGGCGTGCGGCTTCGGCCAGATCGTGCGTCACCATCAGCATCGTGAACGAGAGCTCGTGCCGAAGCGCATCGAAGGCCGCCTGCAGATCCGACCGTGTGATCGCATCGAGCGCGCCGAAGGGCTCGTCCATGAGCACCACACCCGGACGCGCCGCGAGCGCACGCGCGAGCGCCGCGCGCTGCCGCTGACCTCCCGACAGCTCGTGCGGAAATCGCGCGCCAAAGCGCTCGGCCGGAAGCCCGACCAGCGCCAGCGTGTCGGTCGCCACGGCGCTCGCATTCGGGATGCCCAGCAGCGTCGGCACGAGCGCGACGTTCCGCAGGATGCGCCAGTGCGGCATCAAGCCGCCGTCCTGCGGCACGTAGCCGATCATTCGGCGCAGCTCCACACTCGGGCGATCGCGCACGCTCGATCCGCCAACGGAGATCACTCCGCTCGTGGGCTCGACCAGTCGGTTGAAGCATCTGAGCAGCGTCGTCTTCCCCGATCCGCTCTCGCCAACGAGCGCGACGCTCTGCCCCGCCGCGACGTCGAGGCTCACGCGATCGAGCGCCAGCACGTCGCCATAGCGCCGGACCACATCGCGCGCGGCAAGCGCCAGCGGCTCGCGTCGGGATGGAGCTTCTGAAGAATCTCGCACGTGACAGGTAAGCTGCCGCCGCTCCGGGGCACCCGCAACGAGGCGCCGCCGTTCTCCCCTCCACCCCGGATGCGTGATAGCTTGAACCGTCGGCACCTGCCGCTCGGGCCCGCCCACGCTTCACTCGCGTTCCCCACGCGCCCTCGCCTCGATGACCTTTCAGCGCAAGATGCTGTATGGCTTCTCGCTCATGGTCGTTCCCGCGCTGCTCATCGGGATCGAGGCGATTCGCACGAACGTGCTGGAGCGCGACGCGCTGCAGATGCTCGGCCAGAACATGTCTCGCACGCGCACGTACGCGGAGCTCGAGACCGCGATGTTCAACCAGAGCGAGATCATCTGGCGCTATCTGAGCGGCCTCGATCCGCACGCGAAGGACGAGTTTCGCGCGACGGGTGAGGTCATCAAATACTGGCAGCAGCGCTGGCGATCGGAGCTGCGTCCGAACGAAGCCGGACTCGCGAACAGCACCGAGGAAATCCAGCGCCGCATCGAGGTCGTGTCCGACAGCGTGTTCAAGCTCTATGACTCCGGCCAGCACGAGGCTTCGTACAGCCTCGCGCAGCGCGACCTCCGCGATGGCCTGCTCCCCGCGCTCACGCAGCTCAATCGCGACATCTACCGGCAGGCGCGCGAGTCGAGTGTGCGCGGCGCGTACACGCAGCTCGAACAGATCGTCACGGGCGAGCGCGATGTGCTGATCGCGATCCTCATCTTCGCGGTGGTTGCGGGGTTGCTCGCGTCGTGGCTCATCTCGCGCGGCCTCGCGCGCCCGATCAGCCAGCTGCGCGTGGCCATGGCGCGCGTGGGCGCCGGCGAGGTCGAGCTCCCGATCGACGTGAGCTCGCCCGACGAGATCGGCGATCTCGCTCGCTCCTTCGCGCAGATGACGGAAAGCCTCGAGCAGTCGCGGGCGCGCTCCACGCGCCTCAATCTCGAGCTCCAGAACAAAGTCTCGCAGCTCGAAAAGACACAGGCACAGCTGGTTCAGTCCGAAAAGCTCGCCTCGATCGGCGAGATGTCGGCCGCGGTGGCGCACGGCATCCGCAATCCGCTCGCGAGTCTTCGCGCCGCGGCGCAAGTCGCCATGCGTCATCCCGAGTCGGCTGCCACGCGCGAGCACCTGAGCGTCATCATCGAAGAGGTCGATCGACTCGACCGCCGCGTGAGCCATCTCCTGAGCTTCTCCAAGCCTGCTCCATACCATCCGCTGCGCGAGAGCGTGTCGCGGCTCGTCGAGGACCTCCTGCCGCCCTTCGGTGAGCTCCTCCGCGAGCGCGGTGTCTCGCTCGAGCTCGCACTCGCTCAGAATCTTCCCGATGTGCGCGTGGACCCGATGCAGCTCGAGCAGGCGCTGGTGGAAATAGTCTCCAACGCGCTCGATGCGATGCCGCACGGCGGAAATCTCCGGATCGCGGCGAGCGCCGAGCGCTCGGCGGCTGATGGTGAAGGAGTGGTCATCGAGATCGTCGATTCCGGCGTCGGCATTCCCGAGCGCGTGCTCGCCTCGGTGTGCGAGCCGTTCTTCACCACGCGCGCGGAAGGCACGGGGCTCGGACTCGCGATCGCGAAGCGCTACATCGAGCAGAACGGCGGCGATCTCGACATCAGCAGCATCGCGAGCGTTGGAACGACGGTGCGCATTCGGCTTCCAGCCATCGATCACGCAGACGCGTCCTTCACCGAAGCGGAGCCCGCGCGCACGGGAGCGACCCGGACATGAGCGGACCGACGGTGCTGATCGTCGATGACGAGCGCACACTCGCGCGCTCGATCAAGACCTTCCTCACGGAGTCCGGCTACGAGGCTGAAGTCGCGGGTGATGCGGAGAAGGCGCTCGAGCTGCTCGAGAGCTTTCGCCCGGATGTCATCTTCGCCGATGTGCGGCTGCCCGGCATGGGAGGCATCGAGCTGCTGCAGCACATCCGCGAGTTCGATTCGTCGATCCCGGTCATCATCATGACCGCGTACGGAAGCATAGAAGGCGCAGTCGAAGCGGTGAAGCTGGGTGCCTTCGACTACCTCAAGAAGCCCGTCGATCTCGAGGAGCTCAAGCTGCTCGCGGACCGCGCGCGTGAGACCTCGCTGCTCAAGCAGGAGCTCTCGTACTACCGCGGCCGGGTGGCGCGAAAGCTTCCGTTCGCGGGGATGATCGGCGAGTCGCCTTCGATTCGCGCGATCATGGATCAGGCACGCCAGATCGCCGCGCTCGGGGACACTCCGCCCGTGCTCATCACCGGCGAGACCGGAACCGGCAAGGGGCTGATCGCGCACACGATCCACGCCAGCGGACCCCGCTCCGCCAAGCCATTCATCGAGGTGAACTGCACCGCGCTCCCCGCGAGCCTGATGGAGGCGGAGCTGTTCGGTCACGAGCGCGGCGCGTTCACGGATGCGAAGCAATCGAAGATCGGCCTTTTCGAGGCGGCGGAGCACGGCTTCATCTTCCTCGATGAGATCGGCGACACGGAGCTCCCGCTCCAGGGCAAGCTGCTGCGCGCGATCGAGGAGCGCATGGTGCGGCGCGTGGGCGGCATTCGCGACCGCCGCATCGACGTGCGTATCCTCGCCGCCACCAATCGCGACCTGGAGCACGAGGCGCAGGCGGGCACCTTCCGGCGCGATCTCTACTTTCGTCTTGCGGTCATCCTGCTCCGGCTGCCGCCGCTGCGCGATCGCGGCGACGATGTGTTGCTGCTCGCCGAAGATTTCATGCGCCGCTTCAGCGCGAAGTACGGGAAGGACGTGAAGCGCATGAGCGCGGCCGCTCGCGATGCGATGCTCTCGTATTCGTGGCCGGGCAACGTACGCGAGCTGAGTCACGTGATCGAGCGTGCGGTGCTCTGGAGCCAGAGTGGCGTGCTCGAGGCCGAGCAGCTGTCGCTGTCGAACACGGACGCTGCGCCGATGCGCGTGAGCACCGACGCGGGCTCACCAATCACTCCGCCCGGCGTGCTTCCGCCTCGCGGAACAGATCTGGCGCAGTGGGAGAAGTCGATGATCGAGCAGGCGCTCCGTGAAGCAAATGGAAATCAGACGCAGGCCGCCCAGCGACTCGGCGTCAGCCGCGACACACTCCGTTACCGGCTCAAGAAATTCGGACTTCAGTAGACACGTGCATGTAATCCTGCTCGGGACGGCTGCGGGGGGAGGGTTTCCGCAGTGGAACTGCTGGTGCCCGACGTGCCGCATCGCACGCGACGATCCGGCTCGCGCACGCGCGCGCACGCAATCGTCGATCGCGTTCAGCGCCGACGGCGTGCGATGGTTCCTCGGCAACGCGTCCCCCGACGTGCGCGAGCAGCTCGCGCAGCTGCCGCGCGTCGATGTACCGGGCGTGCGCCACGTGCCGGTGGAGGGCATCGTGCTCACCGATGCCGAGCTCGATCACACGCTCGGTGTCACGCTCCTTCGCGAGGGCCGACATCTGCAGATCGTTGCGACGCCGGCGGTGATCCGAACGATCGCGGAAGATTCACGCGTGCTGCCCGTGACGCAGGCGTTCGCGGTCGTGCAGACGATCGAGATCGCGCTCGGTGAGGCGACTTCGCTCGAGTATCGCGACGGAACGCCGAGCGGGCTCACGCTCGAGATGAAGGCGGTGCGAGGCGATCCGCCGCGATTTGCGCGCAAGGAGGAAGTCGGGCACACGGTGGCCGCGTTCATCACGGATTCCGCGAGCGGCAAGACGTGCGCATTCGTGCCGGGATGCGGCGGCCTCGGCCCCAAGCTGCTGGCGCGACTCAACGATGCGGATCTGCTCCTGTTCGACGGGACCTTCTGGACCGGCGACGAGCTCATTCGGCTCGGCATCGGCGATCGCCCGGCGTCGGCGATGGGCCACGTGGCGATCTCCGGCCCCGAAGGAAGCCTTGCCGTGTTGTCGCAACTCGACTGTCGCCAAAAGGTTTACACGCACATCAACAACACGAATCCGATGCTGATCGAGCATTCACCCGAGCGCGCAGAAGTGGAACGCGCGGGGATGCTCGTGGGCATGGATGGAATGCGCTTCGAGATCTGAGGCGCGCGTTTTGCGCGCGTAACGGCTCCCCCACTTTGCGGTAAGCTTTGCACATGTCCACTT
>DASXQD010000389.1:0-8001 GCA_036493195.1 Gemmatimonadaceae bacterium
CGCGAGAGGGCAGAGGGAGTGCGAGGCGTGAGGAGGGGCAGCGGCTGCATCGTATGGATATAATGCACACGATGTGAGCGCGCTCGCAGGTGGTGTAAGAGAAAGCTGACTTTCTCCTTGCCGCCTCCGAAGCGCGTCGCGAGCCGAGTGGAGCTAAGCTCGGCGAATGAATCTCTTCACGAAGAAGTCACTCGCACAGCTGGACGCCGAATCGGAGCGGAATCCGCTTCGACGCTCCCTCGGCCGCGTACAGCTGATCGCCCTCGGCGTAGGCTCGATCATCGGCACCGGCATCTTCGTGATGACGGGGACCGCGGCCTCGCAGAACGCCGGACCCGCGCTCGTGCTCTCGATGATCCTCACGACCATCGGGTGCGCGTTCTCCGGACTGTGCTACGCCGAGTTCGCGGCGATGGTGCCGATCGCGGGAAGCGCGTACACGTATGCATACGCCACGATCGGCGAGTTCATCGCGTGGATCATCGGCTGGGACCTGATCCTCGAGTACGCGCTCAGCGTGTCCACCGTCGCGGTGGGATGGAGCGGCTATTTCGTGAGCCTCGCCAACGACATCGGCATCCACATTCCCGTGGCGCTCACGACGCCCCTCGGGAAAGTGGTGACGGACCAGAGCGGGGCAATCGTGACGGGGATCGTCAATCTTCCGGCGATTTTCATCGTGCTGATCGTCTCGACGCTCCTCATCAGCGGGATCAGGCAGTCGGCGAACGCGAACACGGTGATGGTGTTCATCAAGACGATGGTTCTGGTCGTATTCGTCGTTGCGGGCGCAGCGTACGTCAAGCGCTCGAACCTCACGCCGTTCATTCCGCCGAACACCGGCGGCTTCGGGCACTTCGGATGGAGCGGCGTGCTGCGCGGCGCAGGCGTCATGTTCTTCGCCTACATCGGCTTCGATGCCGTCACCACGGCGGCGCAGGAATCGAAGGACCCGCAGCGCGACATGCCCGTGGGCATCCTGGGGTCGCTCGCGATCTGCACCGTCATCTACATCGCCGTGGCGATCGTGCTGACGGGGATCGTGCATTACTCGAAGCTCAACGTGGCCGATCCGCTCGCCGTGGGGATCGACGCGACGGGACTCAGGTGGCTGAGCCCTGTGATCAAGGTGAGCGCGCTCTTCGGACTCTTCAGCACGATGCTCGTGCAGCTGCTCGGGCAGACGCGAATCTTCTTCTCGATGTCGAGAGACGGGCTTCTGCCGCGTGTGTTCGGGCGCGTGCACTCGCGCTTCCGGACACCGCACGTGAGCACGATGCTCACGGGCACCGTGTGCGCGCTGGTGTCGGGACTCACGCCGATCGAGGTGCTCGGCCAGCTCGTGAGCATCGGGACGCTGCTCGCGTTCGTGCTGGTGTGCATCGGCGTCGTGATCCTGCGAAAGACGGCGCCGCACAATCGCCGACCATTCCGCACGCCGGGCGTGCCGTGGATTCCGGCGCTCGGCGCGATCATCTGCCTGGCGCAGATGGTCGGGCTACCCGGCGAGACGTGGATTCGGCTGGTGACCTGGCTCGCGATCGGACTCGTGATCTACTTCCTCTACGGACACGCACACGCGCACGCCGCGAGACTGATCAACGACAATCCGGCTCCCGAGCTACAGCTTCCCGAGAATCTGGCCGAGCACACCGCCCACCTGGGGTGACGTGCTGTTCTGCCGCGCGGCCGACGCCGCCTGCTGCAGAATGGAACCTATTCCGCCCTGGCTGCCCGACGGCTGCGACGCTCGATGGTGCGCCAGCGCAGCCAGGACCACTGGCACGAGCATCGCGAGCAACGTCTTGGTCTTCGCGGAATCCAGGCCGGTTGCTGACTGCACGCCGTTTTGCACCGTCGTGCTGTGCTGGCCGAGAATCCGGCCGAGCAGTCCACCGCCGCCGCCTGAATTGGAGCCGAGCACGCTGCCGAGATTTCCGAGGCCGCCCAGCATGTCGGCCGGCGCGTGATTCTCCACAGCACTCTCGATCGCGCTGACGCCGTCCGGCTGTTGCGATGCATGCGCTGCCATGCCACTGACCACCATCGGGACCGCGGCCTGCACCGCATTGTCGGTCATCGTGGGATCGATGCCGAGGTGCTGGCTGATCTGCTGGATCTGCTCCGGGCCGAGCTGCTGCCGCACTGTGTCGAGGAGGGACATTTTCTACCTTCTGAAAAATGATCGATGAGGAGATGCGAGCGAATATCACTTCCTGCTTGCGGGTCTTCCGGAACCGAAGGATGCACTATTATCGAATCGCGCGAATCTTGCAGCAGCCGCCACCGCAATAACCCCAGATCGATTCGTCGTCATCCTCCCAGACAAATCGCGCGCCAATGACCGGCTCGACGACATCATCCGATGCAACGGAGATGTCGAGCGAATCCTGTTCCACCTTTCCGTCCGCAATGCGCACCAGCGAAGCCAGCCATTTCGAGTGCGATTCCTCGCGCACGAAGATCCAGCTCGTGCCTCCGTGAAGCGCCAGCTTCGGATAGACGATCGCACCGGGTGGAAACGTGTCCGGCAAGACGACGATCGCCATCGGGAGCCATCCCTTACGGAAATGGGCCTCGCTCTTGTACTCGCTTCCCTTCACGAGCGTGATCTGCGCAACGATGCCGGAGGATTGAAAGACCTTTCGTGAGCGATCTCCACCCAATATCGACAGCATGCGCTTGTCGGTCGCGCCGTGTCGCCCGCTGGGCTGGAGCGCGAGCAGCATTGCACGGGCGTCGCCAGAGAATGGAACGATCGACGATTTCCTGGCATCTGCCGGAATGGGGTGAAGCTTTTCGGCTTCCGCGGCGATCTCGGCCTCTCCGGCATTCCAGCGCGCTGCTGTTTCCTTGTCGACATGAATTCGGCCGTGCGCGTACAGCAGCTCGTTCGGATTCTCGGTGCCACCGCGCGGACATCCGCACATCGCGCCGAGTGCAGCGAGCAGAACGAGCTGCCATGCGAGCTTGCGCGCACGCGTCGCGTTCATAGTCATCATCAGTTGCTCCTTTCGAGGATTGTTCGCGTGACGCCGCCTGCGTGCGTCATCGCACTCCACTCGCGGCCCGCGACTTCATTCTCGCAACCACACTCGCGAGCGGCGCGTCGGCTCCCGCCCACAGCTCCGCCACGGCCGATCCCCACTTTCGGGCCGTCCGCTCGTCACCCGAAGCCGCCGCAATGTCGCTGCGAAGCGCCATCGCACGTACGAGAAAGGCTGCGTCCTGCACGTAGTCCAACAGATATGGAGTGAGCGTCGGCAGGGCAGTGAGCGTCGCATCGAGCTGATGCACCGCACCCGCGGTGTCGCCCACCTGCAGTCGCAGCCACGCCTCCTGGTAGGTGAGATAGATCGAGAGATCGCCGGGCCGGCCAGTGGATCGCATTTTTGCGACTGCGCCCAACAGCCGGTGCACTGCTGCGGTGTCGTGCCTGTTCGCTGCTCGCTGGATGTCGAGAAGATAGTCGCCTGCGCCTCCCGTGCGCTGAAGCGAAAGCGCCGGGGCACTGGGATACGACAGCGTGAGCGGCACGTTCAGAACGGCCCCTCGTATTTCGGACCGCGAGCCATTCTGCACGTAGCTGTCGATCGAGCGCTGGACGCGCTCTCTCGCGGCGATCAGGCTGTCCACTGGAGCACCGAACGACGCATAACCCAGAAGCGCACGCGCCTCCTGCGCGACAGCTGGCGGCGGTTGCACCAGACGGTTGTCCATCGCGATGAAGCGAACCGTGGGGGCCTCGGCACGCAGCATGTCGATGGTGCGCTGGATACGACCCGTCAGCGCCGCCGTTGCCTCGAGCGCATCCGCATCCGCCGGCGTCGTTGCCGCCGGCGCGAGTGACGCGAGCACCGAATCCGCGAGCAAGCGTGCGCCGGCGAAATTGCCCGACACGAGCAACAGCCTGGTCGCCATCACTTTCAGACGCCGTCGATCGACATCGTTCGTGGCCAGCATGCGCGCCTCGCGCAGTGCCGTGAGCGCCGAGCTGTCCTGTGCACCCACGCTTCCGATGCGTCCCTCGAGCTCGCGCGCGCGCGCGAGGGTCTCGAAAGCCGTCGCGCTTCGAGGCAGCTCCAAAGTCCAATCGCTGGCGAGATGCTGGAGCAGCGCGCGATTCCTCGATACTGCAGCGGCGGATGTGGGGGGCTCGAGCACCTTTCCCGTCGCGATCTCCGAGTACGGATACGGAACGAACGCGAGCGTGTCATTCGCGAGCGACGGATACGCAGCCCAGATCGTGCTGTCGCCATCGCGCGCGCCGCGGCGCAGCTCTCTGCTCTGCGTGAACAACAAGTCAGACAGACGCTCGAAACCCACGCCCGCAAATGCCAAGTGCGCCGTTGGCACGAGCGTCATGGCTCTCGCGTACGCGCGGATCGCGCTCTCGTAGCCGCTGCGGAATCTGTACCCCGACGGACTCGCTGCCGATGTCACGATCACGGTATCGCGCGCGTGGCAGTCGCCGAGCCCGTACCAGACCGCAAAGTTGAGCGAGTCGCGCGTCGTGCGCAGATGATCGTAGCGGCCGCACGCGTCCGCGAATCGGCCTTCGCTCATGTCGAGCAGCGCCAGCGCGAGCGTGCTGTCGCGCGACGAGAGCCGCGACGAATTTGCCACCGCATGCTGTGCGCTCGAGCGCCACTGCGCCGGGTCGACATCGCCGCGCCACGCCTCCACCTGCGCGAGCCAGTAGTTCGCGTGCGGGTAGTCCGGATCGAGCTCGATCGCACTCCGAAAGAGCGTTTCGGCGCTGTCGAGCATCCATTCGCCGAGTGCCTCGTGCGCGTGAAAGTACGCGGTGAGCGCGGGAATCGAGCGCGTTCCGCGTACGCCCTCGGCGCTCGTCGGAAGCGTCGCTCGCCCGGACTTCGCGACCGGCACGAGCAGCGTGTCCGCGAGCTCGTCGAACTTCCGCTCGGCATCGCCGAGATCGCTGCGCAGCGCGACCGTGTACTGCTTGAGAGGCTTGCCCGTGCTCACATCGTACACGAGGCCGCGGACGTTGATGTTGTCCTGGCCCGCCCACACTTCGCCCCATGCCATGCGCCCGGCGCGAAGCGATCGCGCGGTGCGCAGCGCACGCTCGAGCGTGAGCGGCGCGCTGCCCATGCGCGCGCGCGCATCATGAGCTCGCATATCATCGACCAGCGTGATGCCGTTCCAACGCCCAAAGGCTTCGTACAGCAACTGTTGGCAGTTGTCTCCATTGAGGAGCTGCGGGGCGGCGTTCGCGCGATGCACGAAAGGGAGCACGACATACACTCCGCGATCGAGCGGCGCGGGACGAAACGCGAAGAACAGCGCGGCGAGCGCGGCAAGTCCAACGACCGCCGCCACCCATTTCCATCCACGCGGGATCACGAGCCTGGCGCTCGTGTGTCCAGCGCTCTCCTCTTCGGCGCGGCCGAGCGCCTTCGAGAACTCTGCCATGCTCTGGAAACGGTTCGCAGGCACGGGCTCGAGTGCCTTGCGCACCGCAGCGTCGACGGCCGCCGGCACCTCCGGTCGCTTCTGGCCCATGAGTGCCGCCGGCTCTCCGAACCGCTTCGCGATGATCGCAATCGCGCTCGGCCCACTGAAGGGCACGACGCCTGTGAGCATCTCGTAGGCCACACAGCCGAGGCTGTAGAGATCGCCGCGACCGTCGACGGGATCGCCCGCTCCCTGCTCGGGACTCATGTAGGAGAGCGTGCCGACGGCGAAGCCTGCATCGGTCAGACGTCGCCCGCCGGCGCGGCTGACCGCGCGCGCGATGCCGAAGTCGCAGACGAGTGCGTGCCCTTCGGAGAGAAGGATGTTCTCGGGTTTGATGTCGCGGTGGATGATGTCGTGCGCGTGCGCGTACCCGAGCGCATCCGCGATCTCGCAGGTGAGACGAACCGCCTCGCTCACGGGGAGCTGCTTCTCCCGCGCGAGACGCCCTCGCAGCGACTCGCCCGCAATGTATGGCATTACATAGTACAGTGCGCCGTCGCTTTCGCCCGAATCGTACAGCGGGAGGATGTTCGGATGCTGCAGTTGCGCGAGCAGCGTGATCTCGCGTCGAAAGCGCTCGGTGGCTTGGCGATCGGCGACTTCGGCGTGGATGAACTTGAGCGCGACCTGACGCTCGTGCCGAATGTCGTGTGCGAGAAACACGGTCGCCATGCCGCCGCGGCCGATCTCGCGCTCGATTCGGTAGCGTCCGGCGATGACTGCTCCGCGCTCGCGCGAGGAGAACTGGTCCGCCGGCTCCGCGTCGTCGGACATGTGGGCCGGCCTGGCGAGAGACGGAGTGCGTGAATCGCTATCATAGGCGCGTCGCAGGGGCGCGGCAAGCATCCGGAGATCGCACTCCGCTGGGCGCGCTGTGAAGGGGTGCGCCGTGCAGCGTAACATTCTCTCATGCGCATCCCGCGTCTCGCCGCTTCACTCATTCTCGGCACCCTCGCCTTCGCCGGGGCGCTCGTCATCACATCGGGCGCGGGGCCCGGGCTCGACCCGGACAGTATGTCGTACATGCAGGCGGCGAACACTCTCGCGCACGGCGGAGCGCTGCGCGACGTGCAGCGGGACTGGGCGAGCGTGGACAGCACGATGCCGCTTGCGCACTGGCCGCCGGGATACTCGACGGCGATTGCGGGTATCGAGCTTCTTGGCGTGGATGCGCGACAGGGAGCGCGCCTCATCGATGCGCTCGCGGCGTTCGTCACGCTTGCAGTCATCGTATGGTTGACGGGCGGCTCGGTGGGCACGAGTGCGGGCGTGATCGCGGGACTGCTGGTGATGGTGACGCCGGCAGTAGTACAGGTGCACGAGAGTGTCCTGAGCGAGCCGCTGTTCATCGCGCTGCTCGTGCTCACGCTGACCGCGATGACGAGGGCGCGCGCGCGTCCGCTTCTGTCGGGAACGATCGCGGGGCTCGCGAGCATCGTGCGCTACGCCGGCATCTCGCTCGTCGGTGGGGTCGTGCTCTGGCAGCTCGCGCGTGCGGGCTCCCTGCGCGAGCGCATCGTGCGCGGCGCCACGGCAGTCGCGCCTGCAGTCGTGCTGCAGGGTTTGTGGGTGCTGCGTACGGTGCATCGCGCGGGGCCGAGCGCGATCAGGCAGATCAGTCTCTACGGCGAGATCACGTCCACGCTGCGCGAAGGATGGCGCACGACATCGGAGTGGCTCGTGCCGGGAATGGCCGAGATATGGGGAATCTTCGTTGCCGCCGGTGTGGCAGTGCTCATCGTCGTCGCGATCTGGCACTCGCGGCCGGCGCGCGAACGGCAGGCTCCGGCCATGGCCGCGGTGCTGCTCGCCGCGTGCTATCTCGGGCTCGTGCTCGCGTCGCGGCTATTCGCGGATCCGGGTATTCCGCTCGACTCTCGGCTGATGGCGCCGCTGCTCGTGTTGCTCGAAGTCTCGATGGTGCTGATCGTCGCGCCTGCGTGGCATGGATGGCCGCGTACCGCACGGGCATTGGTGGCCGTGGTCGCGACCGTCTGGTGGGGTGCCGCTTTGCGTGTGAGCATCACGAGCGCGCGATACGCAATGCAAACCGGCAACGATTTCGCCGAGGACTGCTGGCACGATTCACCGCTCTCCGCGTGGGTACGAGAGAATGGCGCAGGACACGCGCTCTACACCAACGTGCCGGAGGCATTGTACTTCCAGGCGGGGCGGCTTTCGCACGAGCTTCCGGATGAGCACGACTCGAAGACGCTTCGCGCATTCGCGGATACGCTCGTACGGCGGAACGCGCTGGTCATCGCATTCGACGAGACGTGCGGCGCCGTGACGAAGCTGGACTCCGTGCTCGTGCGTCTTCCCCTCCGCGAGGTGACGACGGTTCCCACCGGACGTGTGCTCGCTCCGGGGGAGCCGCCCGCGGCCGACACCTTCCGCGCCCAACGACCGTAAGAGAACTTAGAGCGTCACCGCCATCCATTCTCTCCTAGCACAGGTATCGCGCACATGTACATCCCGGTCGAAGAGATCGTTATTCCGATCGTGTTTGGAATCCCG
>DASXQD010000390.1:0-7067 GCA_036493195.1 Gemmatimonadaceae bacterium
CGTGGGTGGCCGCAAGAATGCGATGCGCATCGAGATTCGCGGGCGACGCGTGAGGAAGGCCCGCGCGCATTACCGTGTTTCGCAGGCGCGAGGAGGTGGTCGGGGCCGTGATGCCGAGGCGCTCGCCGAGCATCGCTTCGAGCACCATGCCGATCGCGATCGCCTCGCCGTGCAGCAGCGCATAGCCGCTCTCGGACTCGATCGCGTGGCCCAGCGTATGGCCGAAGTTGAGGTTGCGCCGGATTCCACCCTCTCGTTCATCCTGCACGACGATCCCCGCCTTGATCTCGACACTGCGCAGAATCAGCGCGCGCATCGCATCATCGCCAGGATCCGCCAGCAGCGACGGAAGCGAATCCTCTATTCTCACATAGTACGCGGCATCAGCGATCGCACCGTGCTTGATCGCCTCGGCGAGACCCGAGCGCAGGTGATTGGCGGGGAGCGTCGCGAGCACGGAGGGGTCTGCGATCACGGCGCGTGGTCTGTGGAACGCACCTACGAGATTCTTTCCAGCGGGCGTATCGACGCCCGTTTTTCCGCCGATCGATGCGTCGATCATCGCGAGCAGCGTCGTCGGCAGCTGCACGAATGGAATGCCACGCATGTACGTTGCGGCGACGAAGCCCGCGAGATCGCCAACGACACCGCCGCCGAGCGCGATGATCGCCGAATCGCGTCCAAACCCTGCGCCGAGCAGCGCGTCGCTCAGACGCGCCCACTGCTCGCGCGTCTTTGTTGATTCCCCCGCGGGAATCGTGAGGAGCTCCGTCTCCGGTGAGCCCAGCGCCTCGCGTACGCGCGCGGCGTACAGTGGAGCGACGTTCTCATCCGAGATGATCGCATAGCGGTGCGCCGGCGCAGCCGTGCGGATGATCTCTGCTGCGCCGTCGAGCAGCCCCACGCCGACGAATACCTCGTACGAGCCGACGGGGACCGCGAACGCGTTCGCCGCGGCCGACCTGCTCACCATGTGACCTCGGCCGCCCCCGCGCGCCGCGTGGCCACGCGTGCGAGCACGAAGAGCAGGTCCGAAAGCCGATTGAGATAGATGAGTACGATGGGCGGCAGTGGATCGGAGCGCGACATCGCGATCACGTCCCGCTCGGCGCGACGGCAGATCGTGCGTGCGACGTGGAGGGCGGCGGCCTTCATCGTGCCGCCGGGCAGGATGAAGGCGCGCAGCGGCTCGAGCTCCGATTCTCCATCGTCGATCGCGCGCTCGAGGTCCTCGATGCGCGCGTCGCCGATGCGCGCTTTTTCGAGATGCTCGCGCACCTTCTCGGGATCGGGAGTGGCGAGAAGCGCACCCAGGCTGAAGAGATCGCGCTGAATGCCAACGAGCACCTCGTCGATGCGTGGCATCGGCTCGGCTGCGCGCGCCACACCGAGCGACCCGTTCAGCTCGTCGACGGAGCCGTAGGCCTGCACGCGCGGATGATCCTTGGGAACGCGGCCACCGCCGAACAGTCCCGTGTCGCCTGCATCACCCGTCTTCGTGTAGATCTTCATGGGATAAGAATATATCCCGATTGGCGATCACGCCCGTTTGAACATCCTGGACCACCAGCTGTGACGCTGACCGCCCGCGCGGCGAAGGCCGCGCTTGAAGTTCGAGAAGCGCGTGAGCTCGTCGCTGGCGGTGGGCGGCTGGTAGCTGTCGGTCAGGATCGCGGCCAGGTGCTCCTGGAGTCGATCCGGCGTGGCCACGACGGCCTGCGATTCGCACCATTTGTCGAGGGCGCGTCCCATCGCCGCCGCCGTCGGACGCTTGTTCGGATCACGGTCGAGCGAGGCGGTGAGGATCTCCTCGATCGCGCGCGGGATGTCGGGGACGAGCTCCCGCACGCTCGGGAGTGGGCGCCAGGTGACCTCGTCTATCAGCAGCTCGGTCGCGTCCTCGTAGAACAGCGGCTCGAGCGCGAGGAGCTCGTAGAGTGTCACGCCCACCGCGAAGACGTCGCTCCGAGCACTGACGTCGAGCGCGAGCAGCTGCTCGGGACTCATGTAGTGCTTCTTTCCCATCAACATCTGGGGCGACTTCTTCATCGGATCGATCGATGTCGACGCTTTCGCGATACCGAAGTCCGTGAGCTTCACGTGACCGTCCCACGTGGCCATGATGTTGTTCGGCGATACATCGCGGTGGACGATGTCGAGCCGATCGCCCTCGGGGCTCACGAAGTTGTGAGCGAAGTCGAGCGCCCGGCACACGCGGCTCGCGATGTAGGCGGAGATCGCGAGTGGCACCGGCGTCTCAAGCACGCGATGGCGCTCGATGATCGCACGCACCGTGGGACCCTTGATGTACTCCATCGCCATGTAGTACTGCCCGTCGACTTCGCCCAGCTGGTAGATCTGAACGATGTTGCCGTGCACGAGGTTGGCGGAGAGCTTTGCTTCGTCGATGAACAGCTGCAGCCAGGTCTTTTCCTTCGCGTAGTGCGGATGGATGACCTTGAGCGCGACGCGCTTCGCGAAGCCTGCGGGTCCGAGATGCTCGGCCTCGTACACAGTAGCCATGCCGCCCTGCGCGATCTTCCGCACGAGACGAAACGCGCCGCCGTATTCCAGAATGTGGTCTTCGGTGTGCATACTTGCTGTGCTCATCGATCTCTGCCTTTGCGGAGCTGTTGGTTCTCACCTCTTGCGCACTTCATGACGCTGGACATACGGGACATCACGATCATCGGCGCGGGCCCCACCGGTCTGTTCGCTGCGTTCTACGCTGGCATGCGCGGGGTGTCGGCACGCATCGTGGATGCACTTCCGGAGCTCGGCGGGCAGCTAACGGCACTTTACCCGGAGAAATACATTTTCGACGTGGCGGGGCTGCCGAAGATTCTCGCCAAGGATCTGGTGACCGATCTGGTGACGCAGATGCGCCAGTTTCATCCGGACGAGCAGCTCGGACAGCGCATCGTGGCTCTGGAAGAGGACGGCGGGGTGCTGACTCTGGTCACCGAAACCGATCGCTTCCCGACACGCGCGATGATCGTGGCGGCGGGGATCGGCGCCTTCTCGCCGCGCCGGCTGCCGCATCCGAGCGCCGAGGCCTGGTACGGAAAGGGGATTCTCGACCGGGTGACGGACCCGAAGGAGTTCAGCGGGCAGAAGGTGCTGATCGTGGGGGGCGGGGATTCGGCCTTCGACTGGACGCATCAACTCAAGGATCACGCAGACTCGGTGACGCTCATTCATCGCAGTGATCGCTTCAGGGCTCACGGATCCACAGTGGCTGCGGTGAGTGATGCGGCGAAGGCGGGGCAGGTGAAGGTGCTGACGTTCCACGAGATCGCGGGCGTCCACGGAGCGAATGGACGCGTGACCGGTGCTACGTTGAAGGATGTAAAGGCGAAGACCACGCACGACGTGGATGTCGACATCATTCTGCCCATGCTGGGCTTCGTGAGCGACATTGGGCCCTTGGCGGAGTGGGGGCTCACCATCGACAAGGACGAGATCGTCGTGTCGAGCACGATGGAGGCGGGGCGACCCGGGATTTACGCGGCGGGAGACATCACGACCTATCCCGGCAAGCTCAAGCTGATAGCGACGGGATTCGGCGAGGCCGCCACGGCGGTGAACCAGGCCGTGCATTGGATCTATCCGGAAAAGAAGGTGAACCCCGGACATTCGTCGAACATGGCGATATTTGGGCAGAAGGATGATTGAGCCGACAATGTGGAACATCGGCAGGAGCTGCGAATGAGTGACGAAAAGGAGACATGCCCGGCGTGCGGAAGCGACCGAGTCACCAAGGGACGCATTCTTGGCGGCATCTCGTCGATCTATTTTCGGCCATCGGGGCTGCGCTTCTGGACACTCAGCGCTGCGGTTCCGATGATCGGCGCAAACAAGACCTCGGACGAGTTCTTCCCGCCGGGCGCTCGCGCTTGCCTGTCGTGCGGATTGCTGTGGAGCCGTGTGAATCCGACATTGCTCGCGCGAGTGCTGCGCGAGGGTGGCACTGAGGAAACGCGCAAGCGGTTCGGGGATGCGGGAGAGGAAGGCTAGCAGCCACCGATGACCGCCTCGGGCGCGCTCGCGCGTGGACGCGAGCTCATCGAGCGCCAGGCGTGGGAGAGCGCGTACGCGCTGCTCTTCGAAGAGGACCGCGAGCGCGTGCTGGAGCCGGACGATCTGGTTCGGCTCGCCACGGCTGCACAGATGCTTGGTCGCGAAGACGAGGCGACCGGACTCTGGTCGCGCGCGCACACCGAGTATCTCGCGCGCGGAGACAGGCGGCAGGCCGTGCGCTGCGCGTATTGGCTCATCGTCCCGATGCTCTTTCGCGGGGAGATGGCGCTGGCCGGGGGATGGATCGCGCGCAGCCAGCGGCTTCTGGAGGACGAGCCAGCCGAGTGTGCGGAGCACGGCTATCTCTCGTGCGCGATCGCTCTTCGCGCTGTCCGCGAGAACCACCTTCCGTTGGCGCTCGAGCGCTTCGTCGACGCTGTACGGATAGGCAGTGACAGTGTCGACGCCGATCTCCTCGCGCAGGCGAGGCATGGGGAGGGACGCGCCCTCATCCGGATCGGCGAGAGCGCGCGCGGGGCGGCGCTCCTCGACGAGGTGATGGCCACGGTGATCTCGGGCGCGCTATCGCCACTCGTGGCGGGCGCGATCTACTGTAGCGTGCTCGAGGCCTGCCAGGAGATGTACGATGTCAGGCGCGCGCAGGAGTGGACGGATGCGATGACCACGTGGTGTGCGCTGCAACCCGAAGGGCTCGGCTTTCGCGGACAGTGTCTCGTTCATCGCGCCGAGCTCCTGCAGCTTCATGGTGCATGGTCGGGGGCAAGCGACGAAGCCAAGCGTGCACGCGACAGATTCCTGCGTCCTCCAACGCATCGCGCGATAGGTCTCGCGTACTACCGAATCGCGGAGCTGTATCGTCTGCGCGGTGAGCTCATGGACGCCGAGGAGGGGTACCGCCAGGCGAGTCAGGCGGGGCTCGACCCGCAGCCGGGATTGGCGCTGCTGCGACTCGCGCAGCGACAGCCTTCCGTGGCGAGAACGGCCATCACGCGTGCGCTGGGCGAGGCGCGCGAGACGCAGCGGCGCGCGCGGCTGCTGCCGGCATTCATCGAGATCTCGATTGCCACGAGCGATGTCGCGCAGGCGAGAGCGGCGGCGGACGAGCTGGCAGCGCTCGCGGCGAAGCGCGATGCCCCGGCACTGCGGGCAACATCGGCGCATGCGTCAGGCGAGGTGATGCTCGCCGAGGGCGACGCACGCGGCGCGCTCGTGGCGCTGCGCGAGGCATTCACGATCTGGCAGCGTCTCGACGCCCCGTACGACGCGGCGCGCGCACGTGTGCTGATCGCGCGCGCGTGTCGTGCACTGGGAGATGTGGACGGAGCGGCGATGGAGCTCGCGAGCGCGCAGCAGACGTTGGCGGAGCTCGGCGCCGGCCCCGATCTCAAGCACGCGGAGGAGCTATCGCGCGAACTGGGTGCCGGGAGCGAGGAGGACGAGCTCACGCCTCGCGAAACCGAAGTGCTGAGGCTCGTCGCGACGGGGAAGACGAATCGCGCGATCGCCGCATCGCTCGGGATCAGCGAGAAAACAATCGCGCGTCACGTCAGCAACATCTTCATGAAGCTCGGATTGGCGAATCGCGCCGCGGCCACGGCGTACGCGTACGAGCATGGCGTACTGGGGCGCTCTGCATAGAATTACCCATGGCGCGATTCACAAGAAGATGGTTCGATTCACCGAGGCGGCGGCTCGCGTTTTCCACGAATCTGAGCGCACACCAGACGCAGGCACATTGAGCGAGAGGGGTGCATCATGGGCGTGAACATCGGCGCGGCGGAGCCGGAGCGAATCGACACGGTAATCATTGGCGCGGGCCAGGCGGGATTGTCCGTCGGCTACCATCTCGCGAAGCGCGGACGCGCGTTCGTCATTCTCGAGCGGCATGCACGAATTGGCGACAGCTGGCGCAGGCGATGGGATTCGCTCCGGCTCTTCACGCCGGCGCGCTTCGATGGACTCATCGGGATGCCGTTTCCGGCGCCAAAGGAAATGTTTCCCACGAAGAACGAGATGGCGGACTATCTCGAGGCGTACGCTGCGCACTTCAAGCTGCCGGTGCGCACGGATACGGCGGTGGAGCGCGTCTGGCGGGAGGGCGACTCCTTCATGGTTCGCACTGCCGATCAGCTGATCGAGGCCGAGAACATCGTGATCGCGATGGCGAGCTATCAGGCGCCTCGCATTCCCGAGCTCGCGCCATCGCTGAGCCCGGACATCGTGCAGATGCACTCGACCGAATATCGGAACCTCGGGCAGCTGCGGCCGGGCGCCGTCTTGATCGTGGGCGCTGGAAACTCCGGCGCGGAGATCGGACTCGAGACCGCGAGAGCGGGACGAACGACATATATCTCCGGACGTGCAACGGGCGAAGTGCCGTTCCGCTTCGACACGGCCATCGCGCATCACGTGCTCTCACCGATCCTGTTCCGCTTCGTCTTCCATCGCGTGCTCACGGTGGCGACGCCGATCGGACGGAGGGTTCGTCCGAAGATGATGGGAGTGGGCACTCCGCTCATTCGGACGAAGGAGCGCAACCTGCTCGATGCGGGCGCCAGGCGCGTGCCGCGCACCGTGGGTGCACGCGATGGCAAGCCGCTGCTCGCGGATGGGCGCGTGCTCGACGTCGCGAACGTCGTGTGGTGCACGGGATTCCATCCCGGGCTGTCGTGGCTCGACCTTCCGATCTTCGATTCGGCGGGAGAGCCTCGTCAGGAGCGCGGAATCGTGCCGAGTGAGCCGGGAGTGTTCTTCGTGGGGCAGCACTTTCAGTACGCGATGTCGTCGACGATGATCCATGGGGTTGGACGCGATGCCGAGTTCATCGCGAGTGCGGTCGCGGCGCGCGTGCCGTCACACGGGCGGCAGACGGTGGCCTGACTCGGGACGGTGCAGGAACCTGGCGCATACGTTGCGACTTGAGTGGCCCTGCGCATTCTCATCGTCGGTGCCACGGGCACCATCGGGCGACCTCTCGTCGCCGCACTGCAGAGTGGTCACGAGCTGGTCCTTGCAAGTAAGCAGAC
>DASXQD010000391.1:0-6885 GCA_036493195.1 Gemmatimonadaceae bacterium
CGAGCAGTCGCGCGGCATCTATGCGCAGGGCACCGAGTTCCAGATCGGGCGCATCGAGATGGTGTCGAACACGGGAACGTATCTCGACACGCCCTTTCATCGCTACGCGGATGGAACCGATTTGAGCGGTCTCGCGCTCGATTCGATCTCGGACCTGCCCGGCGTGGTCGTTCGCATCGATGCGTCACAGCATCGCGCCCTGGACCGCGCGCACTTTGGGGCCATCGAGGTGCACGGTCGCGCGGTGCTCGTCAACACGGGCTGGGACAAACACTGGCGAACGGATCAGTATTTCGAAGGTTTTCCGTTTCTGACCGAACACGCCGCGATCTATCTGCGCGATGCGGGCGCAGCGCTCGTCGGCATCGATTCGCACAACATCGACGATACGAGCACCGGAGAGCGCCCCGTCCACACCACACTGCTGCGCGCCGGAATTCCGATCGTCGAGCACATGACGAATCTCGCCGCGCTCCCGCTGCGCGGCTTCCGCTTCACGGCCGTGCCACCGAAGATCAGCGGCATGGGCACGTTCCCCGTGCGCGCGCACGCGAGGCTCTAGGGATGCAGCCCTCTTCTCGGCGTATTGATCGAGGGCCGCGCGTGCTGCACATTGCAGCATGATTGAAACCTTCCTGATGGAACGCATGCAGTCGACGTACGAGAACTTCGTCGACTATGATCTGAGCGAATCCGGTGTGCGCCCCGTGACGCTCCGAGAGATGGTGAACTTCGGCTTCGATCTCGACGCCCTGATGGATGCTCCGCTCGGCTACAGCCAGTCGAACGGTACCATCGAGCTGCGCGAGCGAATCGCCGCGATGTATCCGGGCGCGACGATCAATCACGTGGAGGTCACGAACGGCACCTCCGAGGCGAACTACATTCTCGCGCTGACATTGTTGCGCGCCGGCGATGTGGTGGCGCTGCAGGTTCCGAACTATCTCCAGCTCTGGGGCGTGCCGCGCAGCCTGGGCGCCACGGTCGAGCGCTTCGAGCTCGCGCGCGTGGACGGCACCTGGGAAGTGGATTGGGATGCGTTCGAGCGGGCCGTCACGCCGAAAACGCGCTTCGTCTACATCACGAATCCGAACAACCCCACGGGCGCGGTGCTCTCGCGCAAGGCGATGGCGCGGATAGTCGAGCGCATCGAGCAGATGGGCGCCTATCTGATCGCGGACGAGGTGTACCAGGGCGCCGAGCTCGAGGGAGATCGCACGCCGAGCTTCTGGGGGATGAGCGATCGCGTGATCGTGACGAGCGGGCTTTCGAAGGCGTACGGGATTCCTGGCGTGCGCATCGGCTGGATGGTCGGTCCTCCGGAGATCATCGCATCGTGCTGGACGCAGCACGACTACATCACGATCTGCCCGAACAAGATCTCCGACCACATCGCGCGAGTGGCAGTGTCGCCGGACGTGCGCGCGAAGCTCTACGCGCGCACCCGCTCCGTGTTGCGGGAGAATCTGCCAACGCTGCAGGCGTGGGCGGCCGAGATGGGAGACTTCTTCGATTTCACGCCGCCCACGGCGGGAGCCATTGCGTTTCTCAGGTACAACTCCGAGGCGGCGAGTATTCCGCTGGCAGAGCGGATACTCAAGGAACAGTCGACGCTGATCGTCCCCGGGCTGCACTTCGGTCTCGAGAGCTACATGCGTGTCTGGCTCGGCGCCAAGCCCGAGTACCTGCAGGGAGGACTCGCCCGCCTGCGCACGGCACTCGCGCCGCTCGTTGGCGCGGGCGTCTAGCTCGCGAGAGTAAGCCGAGTGGCCGACCTGCTGCCGCAGCCACTCGTGGTGAGTGCTGAGGAATGTGAGCTCGCGGTAAACGTGCCCGAGCTCATCGAGGAGATCGCGCAGGGATTCATCGATTACACGGCCGGTCGCGTGGTCGTGCCGCCCGTTGGCTATCTCGGATTCACGGAGCCCACGGGCGACGTGCATCTGAAGTACGGCTATGTGAAGGGTGGCGACGTGTTCGTCATCAAGGTCGCCGCCGGATTTCCGCAGAACTCGCTCGAGGGGCTGCCGACCGGCGACGGCTGCATGCTGGTGTTCAGCAGCCACACGGGTTTCCTGTTGGCCGTGCTGCTCGACCGCTCGCGTCTCACCGATCTGCGAACCGCAATCGCCGGCGCTGTGGCCGCTCGAGCGCTTGCGCCGAAGGCCGTTGCACGCATCGGGATTCTGGGCACTGGAGTGCAGGCTCGTTTGCAGCCGCTCATGCTCAAGCACGTGACGTCGTGTCGCGAGATCTCGCTCTATGGCCGCTCGAGCGATCGTGCCCTCTCCTGCGCGGCGTATCTAGAGCTGGCAGGCTTTCGGGTGAAACTCTGCCGGAATGCGGAGGAAGTGGCCGAGAGCTCCGAGCTCATCGTGACGACCACGGCATCACGCACTGCTCACTTCCCTGCGGGCGCGGTGCAGCGCGGCACCCACATCACCGCGGTCGGAGCAGATGCGCCCGGCAAGCAGGAGCTCGATCCCGTGCTGTTCGCGCGCGCTGAGGTGGTGGTGGCGGACAGCATCGCGCAGTGCGCGGATCACGGCGATCTCGCCGTGGCGCTCGCGGCGGGAGAGATCTCGTTGCATCGTGTGCGCGAGCTCGGCACCGTGCTCGCGAATCCGTCCTTCGGGCGTACGAGCGATGCACAGATCTCGATCGCGGATCTCACCGGCGTTGCGGTGCAGGACATCGTGATCGCGACGCACGTGATGCGACGCCACGGACGCGCAGCGAAGATTCTTGACGCCGTTCCGCAATCGGCGTAGCATTGCGGCAGCAATCGCGGGCGATGCGTCCGTGAACAGGCACCACGGTGATGGAGCTCACCTGTAACCGCTGGGTACTCGACGGCTGATGGCTCCTACGCGACTCGCTTGCGTAGGAGCCATCTCTTTTGTGCACGCACCTGTCCCGGACAACGAGGTGGACGTGAAGCTATTCTGGGCGATCGCAGTGGGGGCCGCGGCGGGCGGCGTGTCCCGGTTCTATCTCGCCGCGGCGATCCAGCAGCGGCTGGGCGCATCCTTTCCGTGGGGAACGCTCGCCATCAACATCACGGGGAGCCTGTTGCTCGGCTTTCTCATTCGCTATGCCATGGCGACGCCGGCAATCTCGCTCGAGATGCGCGCGATGCTGACGGTGGGCTTCTGCGGCGGCTACACCACGTTTTCCTCGTACAGCTACGAGACCATGGTCTTGCTGGAAGAGGGACAGGTTGGCCGCGCGGCATTGTATTCGCTGGGCAGTGTGGTGCTCGCGCTGTTCGCCACGTTCGCCGGATTCATACTCGCGCGCGAACTGATTGCCTTTCGCCAGCGGTTTTGAGAGGAGGGAGCATGGACTACATGGAGGGCGAGCGCGATCTGCTGCGCATCTTCATCGGCGAGCGCGACAAGCACCACGGAAAGCCGCTCTATCAGGGTATCATCGACCTGCTACGCAAGCATCACTTCTCCGGCGCGACCGTGCTCCGCGGAATCATGGGATTCGGCGCGAGCTCGAAGCTGCACACGGACCGCTTCGACGTATTGTCGCTCGACATGCCGATCGTCGTCGAGTGTGTGGAGAGTGCGGAGAAGATCGACGCGGTGCTGCCCGAGCTCGACACCATGGTCGGCGGTGGACTCATCACGCGCGAGCGCGTGCGAGTCGTGCTGCATCGTCCCGCGGCACCCACCTGATCGCCCGCTCAACGCGGATGAAGCGCAAACACCAGCACAGTCGCCGGAGGGCTCTTCAGCTTCCAGCCGATCGGTGAGTTGATCCCGGCGGCCACCGCGAGGAATTCCGTTCCACCTACCTGGTAGGTGATGACACCGCCACCGATCGGTGCACCAGCCGAGTAGCTCCACAGCCGGCGGCCATCCTTCGCGTCAAACGCGAGAACGTTTCCGCTCAGGTCTCCGGTGAACACCACGTCGCCAGCAGTTGCGGTGACGGCGGCGATGACGGGTGTGGGTGATGCGTAGCGCCACTTGATGGTGCCTTTGTCCGCGTCGATGGCGGTGAGCCATCCACGCCGGGTGGAATCGTTGGCGCCGAACGGCGCGCGCAGCTTGTTGGAGCCCGTCCACGGAAGCGCTTCCTTTCCCTTGAGCTTCCCGGGTTGGTCGGCCGAGTAGGTGGTGAGCATGGTACACCAGTCGATGGAGCCGACGTAGAGCAGATTCGTGCGCGGCGAGTACGACGGCCCGTTCCACTCGACGCCGCCGTTCACACCGGGGCAGAAGCGAGCGCCCTTGCCGGTGAGCGGCGCGTCGATGTTCTCGATGGTGGAGACGACGGTCGCGTAGACGCGGCGGCCCGATGCGCGGTCGGTGCCGTAGACATGGCCATCTTTCCCAGCCGCGATCACGAGATGCTGCCCGCCTTCCGTCGTGACCAGCGATGGGGCGGCCGCGATGTCCCAGTCGTGATAGTCCTGCGACAGCAATTGGTAGAACGTATCGAGCGTGCCCGCATGCGAATCGAGACCCACGACCGAATACGTGTAGAGATTTCGTCCGGGGCGGAGCTGCTCGATGAAATCGGGCGCCGCGTTTCCGGTGGGTGTGTAGACCACGCCAGTGGCCGTATCGAGCGCATACGACGTCCACGACGCGCCTCCGACCTTCGGAAAGCGCTCCGTTTCCTCGGGCCACGTCTGTGCCGCCTTCCCGTCTTCCGGCACGAGGTCGAAGCTCCACACGCGTCCGCCCGTCTTCACATCGAACGCCATCAAGCGGCCCTTCACCGCGAAGTTGTCGCCGCCGGCGTTGCCCATGAACACCATCCCGTTCCAGGCAATCGGCGCGGCCGGAAACGTCTCTCCCCTGGTGGCATCGCCTGCGACGGCGCTCCACAGCTCTTCACCGGTGCCGGGATCGAGCGCCATCACGCGTCCGTCGTTCGCGCCGCGAAAGAGCCGCGCGCGATCGGGTCCCGCGAGATAGGCGACACCGCGATTCACCTTGTTGGGATCGAACGGCGGCTTGGGATTGAAGTCGTACCTGTGCCGCCAGCGCAGCGCACACGTCGCCGCATCTATCGCGTACGTGTCGGTGACCGTGGTGAAATAGAGCGTGCCGCCCACAGCCACGAGCCCCGACTGCATGTTCGCGGTGACGCCGAGTGGAAACGTGCAGGCGTGCACGAGCGAGGACACGTTGCCGGCGTTGATCTGCGCCAGTGGGGAGAAGCGCGTGCCATCATAGCTTCGATTGTACATGGGCCAATCGGCATCTGCGCTGGCACTCGCGCTGCTCACGATCGGCGATGTGAACGCAGCGCCGCGCACCGTGGAGCTCGATCCTTTCTCGCGCGGCACGGATGGCGGCTTGAGAAACACGAGCTGCGAGCAGGCGGCGACCGTCGCGAGCACGACCAGCAGCACGACCATCGGAATGCACGTGCGTCGTGCCAGCGCGCGCACCCTTTCGCCACGCGACCGTCTTGCCATGGCAAACCCCTTCGAGATGTACTCGCCGCGAGCTAGCCCGGCGTCGACACTCGGAAGAGGCAATTCGGAGGCCCGTTTCGATCGCACGACTCCGACACGCGGGCGCCGGTGAGGTCGGTCAACATCTGCTCCACCGCTCCGCAAATCTCCGGACAGGCGACCACCGCTTCGGACAGCGGGCATCCATGTCCGCGGATGAGGAATGCGTTTGCGTCGCGCTCGACATGGGTGGATCCGCCAAGCTCGTTCAGCAGATTGGAGGCGGCCTGCGCGCGTCCCTCGAGCGCTCCGGTCGCCCGCTCGCGCGGCCGCATCCGCTTCCCCACGCGCTTCAACAGCTTTCGCATCGCACTCGGCGCCGCATGCGCTCGCAGCTCTGTGAGCAACGCTGCCAGCAGCGGAGAATACGCTCGCGAGAACAGCGGCTGTGCACCGGCGGCGATCGCATAGATGGTAGCCGGCTTGCCCACCGCTCCTTCACGCCGGACGCCGACCGACTCGACGATCTGCTCGCGCTGAAGAACGATGAGATGCGCGCGCACGGCATTGTCCGTGAGGCCGAGCGCCTCGGCGAGCTCGTCCACACTGCGATTCCCTGCGCGAAGCAGCGTGACGATCTGCCCGCGCGTCGTTCCGCCGTGCTCACGTTCCCACACGCTCATGAGATTCCCTCTGCGTTGCGGAAGTCGCTCCGGTAAAGATGCAACGTTTGCCGGTCGGACGCTTCATGCGCCGACAGAGCGCCGCGACTTCAGCTTATGGGAATACCCACAATAAGTCAAGAAATACCTTGACAAATAGTGTGCGCCCCGGCTACTTGCACGACACGAGGGTGCGCCCCGAATGGCGGCGATTCCCTCCCGAACCCGACTTCCGGAGCTTGACCATGCATGTGACTTATCTGGTTGGCGCACTCGCCCTCAGCGTGCTGACGCTCGCGCCTGCCGCGGCGAATGCGCGCGTGACGCGTGCCGCGGTCGACGATCCCACCATATGCGCGATCTTCGACGCGGCGAACACGTGGGACGTCGAAACGAGCGATCTCGCAGTGAAAAAAGGATCCACGAAAGAGGTACGCGATCTGGCCGCCATGTTCTCGCGCGATCACAAGGCCGTTCGGCAGCAGGGCCGCGATCTCGTGAAGAAGCTCCACGTGACGCCGACGCCGCCCAAGGATTTCGCGCTCGCGACCGATCACGCCGAAGCGATGAAGACCCTCGAGAGCACGACTGGCAAGGCCTTCGATCGCGCGTACCTGACCCACGAGGTCGCGTATCACAAGGCAGTGATCGATGCCCTCAACGGCACGCTGATGCCCGCAACACAGAATGCGGAGCTCAAGGATCTGGAAGTGAAGGTCGGTCCCGCATTCCAGGCGCACATGCTGGCGGCGCAGCGGCTGCTCGACGCGATGGGGCAGTAACGCGCGGTACCCGCTCGCA
>DASXQD010000392.1:0-5725 GCA_036493195.1 Gemmatimonadaceae bacterium
TCCGATTCGGGCTCCGCGATCGTGCGCGCGACGTACGCGCTCGCCCCGGATTCGCTGGCCGCGATCGCGGTCACCAATGAGCCCGCCGGCGGTTCTGCACAGCCGACGACCACCCCGTTCCTGATCGGAGCCGCCGGGAAGACCGACTGAAAACGCAGGTTCGAGGTCGAGCGACAGGTCATCGTGCCCCGCCCCTGTTCGTTTTTTCTGCACAGATCCAATACAAAAATCCCGACGTAGAGAGCCAGGTATCGCCCGATGCCTTGGTCGCGGTCGCGACTCGTTCTCACCCGTTGGGAGGCAGCCATGCACTGGCACAACAACATCAGAGCCCGATCCCGCCTGTGGATCGCGGCGCTGGCCGTGGTGGTCACGGCAACCGGATTGCTCGTCGAGCACGCAATGGCGTCGGATCACCAGGACACCGCCGACGTCGAGCTCAATCCATCGATGGACATGACCGACGTCTATGCGTTCCCGGGCTCGTCACCCGACCGGATCGCGTTGGTGCTCGACAGCTGGGCGCTCCTCACGCCAACGGAAGCACAACCGGGCGTCACGAGCTTCGACGACAACCTCCTCTATCAGTTCAAGATCGACAACACCGGCGACGCGCAGGAAGATCAGGTCCTTCAGGTGACGTTCCACGGCTCCGGTGCCGATCAGACCGTGGAAGTGCGCGGCCCGATGGCGCCACCGGTGATCGGCGCGATGCGCAACGCGGTTTCGAACTCCACGCCCACGATCAGCGGCAAGGTCGCGACGGTGCTCGGCAGCGCGAGCGGGATGCAGGTGTTTGCCGGCCCTCGACAGGATCCGTTCTACATCGATCTGGAGCAGTTCTTCCGCATCCTCCCCGATCGCAAGCCGGTGACCGGACCGCTCTCGCAGCTTCCCGACACTGCCACGGCGGGCAGCTTCCGCGCTCCCGGTAGCGCAGTCGACATCCTCGGTGGCAGCGGCGGACATCCGTTCAACGTGCTGTCGATCGTGATCGAGCTCCCCGCCTCGCAGCTCAAAGGCAACTCAACGGGCAAGATCGGCCTCTGGGGCACGATCAGCCGCTGATGATGCCACTCACTTCGCGCACACCTCAGAGGACACTCTCCATGCGACACGGCATCATCAGTCGCGGCGCCGCACGCCGAATCGCCGGCCCCGCGCTCGCTACCATGCTGCTGGCGTTCGGCGCCTGCAGCAACGACAACAACAGCTCCACCGGCCCGTCCACCCGTGAGTACAATCAGGTGCAGCGGCTCGGCAATCCGCTCGTGAGTGAAGTCTTTCTCGCGAAGAAGGACCACGCATTTCACGGCTCGGTCGGACCTTCCGAGGACGTCGCGGCGTTCGCTCCGACGGTAAAGGCATTCCCGGCTGCATTTGGCCGCGATGCCGTCATCGGCAACACGCTCGCGTCGGTGCTGCTTCCGGACATGCTGATCGTGCAGCTCGATAAGGATCCGGCCTCCGCCGGGTGGCTCAGCTGGGCCCTCGCCGATGGCTACGGTGGCCGCAAGCTGAGCGACGATGTCGTCGACGCGGGGCTCACCGCGATCTTCGGCCCGCTGCTCGGCGATCCGACACACAAGGTGTGCGACAACTTCGCGCTGCCGCTGTGCACCGACAACGTCGCCGATCCCGGACGTCACTCGGACGCGTTCCCATATCTCCTTCCACCGGCGTGACGCCGACGCGTGTCCCGCCGTGATCTGCGGCGGGCGCGCGAGGCGCGTGGAGAATGACAATGTCGATCAGAAATCGTTCGCTCGCGCTGATGCTCGTGGGCGCCGTCGCAGTGGGAGGATCGTTACTGCTTCGCGCGCGGAGCGCATCGCCCATTTCCGCGGCGCCACGATTCACGCCGACACAGATGCTCGACTCGAACGTCGCATTCTACGAAGGCGTGGCGAAGCGCGATCCGACGGGCGGGATGGCGCTCGGCCAGCTCGCGCTCTTCTACATGCGGCGTGCCCGAGCGACCGGCGACTACCAGGATGTGCTGCGCTCGGAGATTGCCGCGCGCAAGTCGCTCGCGAATCGTGGTGCACATAATACCCGCGCGCGCCAGGCGCTCGCCGCATCGCTACTCTCCGAGCACCGCTTCGGCGACGCGCTCGGCATCGCGCAGGACCTCGCCGCGCGCGATGAATCGAGCGCCGCGTTCCGCGCATCGGTGGGTGAGATCCAGATGGAGCTCGGCCATTACGATGATGCGCGTGCCAGCTTCGCATCCGTGGCCGGGAACACGAGCGATCTCTCCGTTGCCCCGCGGCTCGCACGATGGATGGAGCTCGAGGGACATCCCGATTCCGCGTATCGCCTCATGAACGCATCCCTGCTCGCGGTGCTCGATCGCCACGACGTGCCGGCCGAACAGAAGGCGTGGTTCTGGCTTCGCATTGGCGATCTGCAATTCCGCCGCGGCAGGATCGATGAGGCGGCGAGCGACTACCGGCGCGGCCTCGCAGCGCATCCGGATGATTATCGGTTGCTGACCGCGATGGCGAAGCTCGAGGGAGCTCGCCACGCGTGGCACCAGGCGATCGACTTCGGCGAGCGCTCCGTTGCCGTGAGCTTCGACCCCGCCACCCTCGGTGTGATGAGCGACGCCTACGCGGCGCTCGGCGACAGCGCGAAAGCGAACGAGTTCGCACACGCGATGGAAGTTGCCGTGTCCAAGCAGGCGACGGCGTATCATCGTGAGTGGAGTCTTTTTCTGCTGAATCACGGACTGCGCGTGGCCGAAGTGCTCGCCAAGACGCAGGAAGAGCTGAAGACGCGTCAGGACATCTACGGCTATGACGCGCTCGCGTGGGCGCTGCACGCCAGTGGGCGCGATGTCGAGGCGCGCGAAGCGATGAGCCGCGCGCTCGCACTCGGCACGCAGGACGCGATGCTCTTCTACCATGCCGGAGTCATAGACCATGCGCTCGGAAGGCGCGATGTCGCGGCCGCGGAGCTCGAGCGTGCGCGCGCACTCAATCCATATCTCGCGCGAGGAATGGCCGAATGAGCGAGCTCGCGACGTTCATTCAACTTGGCTTTCGGCACATCGTGGATATCGGCGCGATGGACCACATTCTGTTCCTGCTCGCGCTCGCGGCCATCTACCGCTTCAGGGATTGGCGGTCGACTCTCTGGGTCGTGACCGCATTCACGGTTGGGCATTCGATTACGCTCGCGCTCGCGGTCACCGGCGTGCTCACGATCTCGCCCGGCGTCGTCGAGTTTCTCATTCCGCTGACGATCATGATCACGGCGATCGAGAACATCATCGTGCGCGATCGCGGCGGTGCGCTGTGGAACGGCCGCTATCGCCCGGTGTTCGCCGGCGTGTTCGGTTTGGTGCACGGTGCGGGCTTCGCCGGTTATCTGAAGAGCCTCTTCGTCGACCATGTCGCGCTGCCGCTGTTCGGGTTCAACGCCGGAATCGAGCTGGGACAAATCGTGGTGCTCGTCGGGGCGTTCACGGGGCTCTATGGCATCGATCGCGCGATCGCGTGGCTGCGGCTTCCGCCGAGCGCGCCTGCGCCGCTGCGCGTGCGCGTGCTCGCGGTGTCATCGCTCGTTGCGGTCGTGGCCGCGCATTGGGCGATCGAGCGGGCGCCGTGGTGATGCGACGGCACGAGCGCTGGGGCGCAAGGATCGCGCTCTCCTTCTGTGTGGCCGCGCTCGCAGCTGCGCCACGCGAGGCCAACGCGCATCCGCTCCACACCACGCTCGTGCAGCTCACATTCGACGAGCGCGCACACGCGCTCGTGGGCAGCATTCGCGTATTAGCCGGCGACTTCGCAGCGGCCGTCGCGAAGCACGCGGGCGCCAGGACGCCGGACGACGATCGGGTGACCGACGCGGCAGCGTTCGCGTACGTCAGCAGCACCTTTCGCTTCACGGATGCCGCCGGCCATCCGATAGCGCTCGAATGGTGTGGCTCGCGCCGCGTGAACGACCTGCTCTGGCTCTGCGTCCGCGGCGCAACTACGTCTTCGCCCCGTGCGCTCCAGCTCACCGATCAGATGCTCTGCGAGCTGTTCGACGATCAGATCAACATCGTCCAGGCGGTTTCGGGGGACAAGCACGCGAGCGCGCTCTTCACGAGAGGTGACGGTGCGAAGAGCGCGATGTGACTATGTCGCCCGAAAGACCACGCAGTCCGTGAGCAGCGGGTCATCGACGTGCACTGCGTCGCCCACCTTCGCACCCGGAATGAGATAGAGGCGAGCCGAGAGTGGCTTTCGAAGCTTCACCGATTGCGCGGCGACGTCCACGACGATGTTCGCGAGCGTCGCGATGGGCGTATCGCCGGGAATCGGCACTACATCGAGACCCGTTCCGCAGACGCTCGAGAACAAGAGCAAGTCGCGCAAGCCATATCGTCCCTCGATCGCGCGCTTCGCGAGCACCGCATCCTCGAGCACCGGAAGCATCAGTCCAGCATAACCGCACTGCTGAATCGGAAGGCTCTTGAGCACCTCGGTCACGACCGCGCATGCGCGTAGTGTGCCCGCATCGCCGAACGGAACGCCGCTCAGCGCCTCGAGCGCTGCTCCGATGCTGTGGGAGCCAAGTGGCGCAGGCGACGGATCGATGCCGCGGTAGTGCAGCTTCTCCGATCTCGAGATCTCGGTCGCGATGGTCGCTACCGCCTTCAGCTCCGTCGTCAGTCGTTCCGCGAGCCGTCGACGCCCATCCTCCGCATCGCTTGCGTCGCTGAATGCCTCACGCACGAGATCGGCGGACTCGCAGCCAACGGCGAGTGAGCTCGGCCCATCGTGCCAGCCAACCGGAAAGAACGGCGTCCCCGCGGGAATGTTCGCGGCAGCCGCGAAGCGGAAACTTCCCTTCCCGTCGGGCACTGCGCCTGCGACCGCATGCATCACCTGCGCAGCCACCATCGCGCCGTGCTCGTGCACGCCTCCCGCGGGCGATGCGACGACGACACTGAACGACGTCGCTTTGGTCGCCTTCACCATCTCCGCGGACCACTCGGCGAGATGGGGATCGACACGATCAGCCGTCCACACGGGTCCAAGGCTGCACACGGCGCCCGTCGACGCGACGAGCGCATCAAAGTCCGCAATCGAGGAAAGCGCGTTTTGGCGAGCCTTCGCATCGAGAGCGGCGATCACGGGCGGCGTCGTCACGCGCGTGGTCTGCACCTCGTAGCCCTCCGCCTCGAAGCGCGCCCGCGCACGCGCGAGAGCGCCGAGGGCACGCTCCACGGCGCCGCGATCGGCGATGCTGTCTATCGCGATGCCGGCGGTGATCGTGCGCACCCGAACGCCGCGAGATGCGGGAGCGCTTGCGGATCGCATGCTCACGAGCAGGTCTTCGCCCAAAGGCGAGCCGCGAAGCATCGGGTGCAGCGCGGCGATGCCGAGCGACGCGAGAAAGCGACGGCGGGAGGGATCGGACATGACGCGCGCTCCCTGAGGTGGTGAACGAATTTCATTGGCGAACGATGCTCGGCGTCAGCGAGCATCGCCAGAGCGCGTGATCGCGAGCGCTCAGCTCACGCCGCGGTGCTCGCACGCAAATCGCTCAACCGCACCCCGCTCCTCATCAACAGATACGCTCCGGGCAGCGACGCGAGCAGCCACAATGCGTAGTGCGCGAACGTGAGCGCGACGGCCGCATCCTTCTGCACACCGAGCAGCGCGAACATCACCACGGCCGCACCCTCGCCCAGCCCGCGCCCCTCCACGTGCATCGCGAGGCGACGCAC
>DASXQD010000393.1:0-5473 GCA_036493195.1 Gemmatimonadaceae bacterium
AAGAAAAAGTTCGAAGGCGAGAACAAGGAGTTCATCTCGAGCAAGCTGAACTCCGCCAACTGGATGATTCAGGCCATCGAGCAACGTCGTCAGACGATGCTCAAGGTCATGAACTACATCGTCGACCGTCAGCGCGAGTTCTTCGAGAAGGGCGTGCAGTACCTCAAGCCGCTCACGCTGCGTGAGGTCGCCGAAGTGATCAGCATGCACGAGTCGACGGTCAGCCGCGTGACGAACGAGAAGTACGTGCAGACGCCGCGCGGCGTGCTCCCGCTCAAGTTCTTCTTCTCCTCGGGACTTTCCACCACAGGCGGTGAAGACGTCTCGGCGCGCGGCATCAAGGCGCAGATCGAGAAGCTCGTCTCCGATGAGGATCCGAAACACCCGCTCACCGATCAGGCGATCGTGAACATCCTCAAGGAGAGCGGCGTGCAAATCGCCCGTCGCACCGTGGCCAAGTACCGCGACCAGCTCGGCGTTCTCTCGGCCCGTATGCGAAAGCGGGTATGACGCTCGTCGCCGCGGCCCCTCAACATGCCGCGATCGACGTCTCGGTGCTCGTGCCGGCAAAGGACGAGGCCGAGAACCTGCCGCTCTTCATGGAGCAGGCGGCGCAGGCGTTCGCGAACAGCACCGTGTCCTACGAAGTCGTCGTCATCGACGATGGCTCGTCCGACGAAACGGAGCGCGTGCTCGCGGAGCTGCAGAAACGCTACTCGTTTCTGCGTGTGGTCCGACACAGGCGCCGGCGCGGCATCGCGGACGCGTTGCGCACCGGCTATCTCGCCGCGCGCGGCCGCGTGCTCGTGTTCTATCCCGCGGATCTGCAGTACAAGCCGGAAGACATCCCGCGGCTCGTGGCGCCGATTCTCGCGGGCGAATCCGACATGGTCACGGGATTCAAGCAGGGCGCATATGAAAAAGCGTTCGTCTCGCGCGTCTACAATGGGCTGAGCCGCTCGCTCTTCGACATCCCCGTCCGCGATCTGAACTCCGTGAAAGCGTATCGGCGCGAAGTGATGGAAATGCTCCCGGTGCGCCCCGACTGGCATCGCTACATGATCGTCATCGCCGCGGAGAGCGGCTTCACCGTCACCGAGATTCCGGTGCCGCTCTATCCGCGGAACGCCGGCGTTTCGAAGTTCGGCATCGGCCGCATTCCGATCGGCGTGCTCGACATGCTCTCCGTCTGGTTCGAGCTTCGCTTCGGGCGCAAGCCGCTCCTCCTCTTCGGCATGACCGGCTTTGCGCTCTTTCTGCTCGGCGTGCTCGCCGGAATCGTCGCGCTCGCGATAAGAGTGTTCTGGGGCATCGGCTTTCGCCCACTGCTCAATCTCGTCGAGATCTGCGTCATCACCGGAAGCGTGTTCCTGGTGGGCGGACTCGTCGGCGAGATGATCGCCGGACAGCGCGCGGAGATGCGCGAGCTGCGTCGGCTCATCGACGTATCGCTGCCGGGTCGGGACGGCAACGATCGCTGATTCCGGAGGCGTGCACGACACACCAGTGACGGCGCCGTCGCGCCGCACGCTGCTGCGCGTGGTGCAGCTCGCGCTGGCGGCGATCATCGTGGCGCTCGTCGTGCGCAAGATCGTTGCCGAGTGGGGCGCCGTGAGCCTCGCGCTCGCCGAAGCACGCCCCGACTGGCTCGCGCTCGCCGCATCGGGTCTCGTGGTGCTCGCCACGTACGCGGTGCTCATCGAGACATGGCGCGTGATCCTGCGCGGATGGCAGCACGAGATACCGTTCGTGGAGGCCGCTCGCATCTGGACCATCTCGAATCTCGGCAAGTACCTGCCGGGAAAGGTCTGGTCGATCACGGCGCTCGCGGTGATGTCGCGCGAGTTCGGCGTGTCCGCCGCCGAAGGGGCCACCGCATCGGTGCTCGTGACGCTCATCAACACCATCGTCGGGTTCGCGGTCGCGATCGTCGCGGGTGCGTCGTTGCTGCGGCTGTCGCCGCTGCTGGTGATCATCATTGCGGCGATGGCAGCCGCGGTACTCGCATCCCCATCGGCGCTGCCGAGACTCGGTCTCTTCGCGGGAAAGCTGTTCAAACGAGAGATCGTGCTCAGGCCACTGGCGCACCGCGTGCTTCTGAGCGCCGCCGTGCTCACGTGCGTGGCGTGGCTGATGTACGGAGTTGCGTTCTGGCTGTTCACGCGAGGCGTGCTCGGCGTCGCGCCTGGCGCGCTCCGGAACTACGTGGCAGTTTTCGCGGGCTCGTACCTCGTCGGCTTCGTCGCGATATTTTCCCCGGCGGGCGTCGGTGTTCGCGAAGGCGCAATGGGGCTCGCGCTGCAACGGGCGGGATTCGCGGCGGGACCTGCGTATCTGCTGGTGGTCGCGTCGCGCCTGTGGCTCACCGCACTCGAAGTGATTCCGCCGCTCATCTTTCTGGCCTTCGTCCGGCGCCGCCGGCTGTTCACCCATGAAGAAGAACACAGCCCCACGCGCTGAACCCGCGGCCGACCTCGGCGCGCCTCGACTCGCCGGCCTCTGGAGCGCACTCGTGTACGCGCTCGCGACGCTCTGGCTCGGAGCGCCCGCGCTCGCCGGAAAGTTCCTGATCAACATCCATAGTGATCAGTACCTCGCCGGCTACGCGTTCCGCGAGTTCGCCGCGCACACGCTTCGCACCACGGGCTCGTTCCCCCTGTGGAACCCGTACATCTACGGTGGACTTCCGTACGTCGCGGCGATGCACGGCGACATTTTCTATCCGACGTTTCTGCTGCGCATGATCATGCCGACCGACGTCGCGATGACCGTCGGCTTCATGGTGCACATTTTTCTCGCCGGACTGTTCACGTACTTCTTCCTGCGCGCGTGGGGTCTCGGATTTTATCCCGCGCTGCTGGGCGGCCTGGCCTACATGATGGGAGGACCGATCGCCTCGTACGTGTCGCCCGGGCACGACGGAAAGCTCTTCGTCAGTGCGCTCACGCCGCTCGCACTGTGGATGCTGGTGCGCGGCATTCGAGACGGACGACTCTGGGCCTTCGGTGTGTTCGCGCTCACGACAGGGCTCGCGGTGTTGAGTCCGCATCCGCAGCTGCTGCAGTACGAGCTGTTGCTCTCGGGCGTGTTCGCGCTCTTCCTCGCATTCTCCGCCGGCGATGGCGACGCCGCGCTGACGCGCAATACGGCATTCGCACGTCTGGGACTCTCGGCGGCCGCCGTCGCGATCGGCATGCTGATCGGAGCGGTGCAGTATCTGCCCGTGATGGAGTACGTGCCGTGGTCGCCGCGCGCGGGAGGGAAGGGGTACGACTATGCCACCACGTATTCGTTTCCGATCGAGGAGCTGATCAATACGTACGTCCCGCAGTTCAGCGGGATCCTCAACGCGTACTCGGGCCGCAACGGCATCCACCTGCACAGCGAGTACCTCGGCGTCGCGGTGCTGATTGTCGCCTTCCTGGGCTTTGGTGCCGTTCGTGCGACGAGACGTCGTGCGTTCGCGCGCTTCTGGCTCGGCGCGATGATCGTCGCGCTGCTCTGGGCGCTCGGGAACTCGACGCCGTTCTTTCATCTCATCTATGCCATCGTGCCCGGCACCAAATTCTTTCGAGCGCCGAGCACGATCATTTACGTCGTCGCATTCGCGATTGCGGTGTTCGCGGCGCTCGGGCTCGAGCGCGTGCTCGCGCGGGAGTATTCGCGCCGCTATCTGATCGGGTGGGCGGTTGCGGCCGGGCTCATGTTGCTGCTGGGCGTCACCGGCGCACTGTCCTCGATGGCCTCGACGTTCGCGCTCCCGCAGCTGATCGACCGGGTCGCGGACAATCAGGGAGCGCTGTTCGAAGGCTCGGTGCGATCGTTTCTCGTGGCGGCCGTGACGCTCGGATTGCTCTTCGCGATGCTCGCGAACAAGCTGCGCGCAAAGCAGGCTGCATGGGCGCTCATCGCGCTCGTCGCGATAGATCTCTGGAGCATCGAGCGCCTCTACTGGCAGTTTTCGCCGCCGGCGTCGCAGCTGTTCGCGAGCGATCCCATCATCCAGTATCTCGAGTCCGTGAAGGAACCCGGACGAGTGCTCGCGCTTCAGCTTTCGGCACAGTCGGATGCGCAGCGCGATCCGTATCTGTCCACGGAGTCGAACGGACTCATGGTGCACGGCATTCGGGAAGTCGTCGGCTATCACGGCAACTCGATCGGCCGGTACAGCGATCTCATTGAGGACCGACGGCTCATCGATCCCCAGATCTGGCACCTTCTCAACGTGCAATATCTGCTGACGGATGCCGACTCCGTTCCGCTCGAGGGTGTGCGGCGACTCGCCGGTCCCGTGAAAAACGCGGCAGGATCCACGGAGTATCTGTACAGGCTTCCTGGCGACAATGAGTTCGCGTGGGTTGCGCCGGTGATCGTGAAGGCGGGTGATGCGCCCGTGCTCTCGACCGTCACGGACGCGCGCTTCGATGCGACGCGAGCGGCGCTCGTCGACAGCGCCGCGCCCGTGGTCGGTCCGCAGATTCCGGCCTTGCCGGCGCCAACGGGCATTGCCGTGCACACGGTTTCGTATGCGCCCGGGCACATCGTGCTCCAGCTCGCGAAGCCGGCGCCTTTGGGCTCGGCGCTCGTCGTCTCCGAGAACTACTATCCCGGGTGGAAAGCCACCGCAGACGGGAAGGATGCGCTGGTGGTGCGCACCGACTACTCCCTCATGGGAGTCGTGCTGCCCACCGGCGCGACACGGGTGGCGCTCACGTTCACGAGTCCGGCATACGAGCGAGGGAAGACGTTGACGCTGCTCGCGCTCGCGCTGTCGGTCGTGGGCATCGCGGCGGGGATCGTGCTCGACCGGAGGCGCCGTGGCTGAACGGGCGCTCGTCATCATTCCGACGTACAATGAACGCGACAACATCGCCACGCTGCTGAGTCGGATTCTCGAACAGGATCCGCGACTCGAGGTGCTGATCGTGGATGACGGCTCGCCAGACGGAACGGGGCAGCTGGCGGACGAGATCGCGGCTCGCGAGCCCCGCGTGCATGCGCTGCACCGACCACGCAAGCTGGGACTCGGCACAGCCTATATCGCCGGCTTCCACTGGGCGCTCGAGCGCGACTTCGAGTATGTCTTCGAGATGGACGCCGACTTCTCGCACGACCCGACGCATTTGCCCACGTTTCTCGCCGCCATCCAGGATGCGGACCTCGTTTTGGGCTCCCGCTACAATCGCGGCAAGGTGACGGTGGTGAACTGGCCCATCCGCCGGCTCATGCTGAGCTATGCCGCCAATCTCTACGCGCGGTGGGTAACTGGTTTGCCTCTCGACGATTCCACGGGCGGGTTCAAGTGCTTTCGCAGGTCCGTTCTGCAGGCAATCGACCTCGACTCCGTGCGATCGAACGGTTACGGCTTCCAGATCGAGGTGAGCTACCTTGCCTGGAGAAAGCACTTCAGGATCGTCGAGATTCCCATTGTCTTTCACGATCGAACCGAGGGACAGAGCAAGATGTCCCGGAA
>DASXQD010000394.1:0-1549 GCA_036493195.1 Gemmatimonadaceae bacterium
AGCGTTCGCGATGGCGCGGCGGCTCACGCGCGAGGAAGGGCTGTTCGCCGGCGGATCGTCTGGCCTGCTCGCGCACGTCGCGATGAGCGTTGCGCGCCGCGTGAACGATCCCGACGCATGCATCGTGACGTTCCTGTGCGATACCGGCGAGCGCTACCTCTCCAAGCTCTACAACGACGAGTGGATGCGCGAGAACCAGATGATGGACGCGGAGAAGGTCACGCTCGGACATTTGCTCGGCGCGAAGGGCGACCGTTCACCGGCTGGCCTCGTGAGCGTCGCTCCGGGCGCGTCCGTTCGCCAGGCACTGAGCCTCATGAGCCTGCACGACGTATCACAGCTCCCCGTGATGGACGGGCGCAACTGCGTCGGCTCGGTGAGCGAGAGCGCACTCAGCGTGCGCGGGCTCGAGGACGTGAAAGTGCTCGAGCAGACCGTGAGCGACACGATGGACACGCCGTTCCCGGTGGTCGACGCGGAACATCCGATGGACGCGATCGTGAAGCTCCTCTCCAAGTCGAACCCCGCGGTGCTCGTACGCGAGGGCGGCGAGATTCTCGGAATCGTGACGCGGTCCGACATGCTGCACTACCTGATGGCTCGGTAAGGTGAGGATCACGGTGCTGATGGGCGGCACGTCATCGGAACGCGACGTGTCGCTCGCGTCGGGTCTTCGCGTCGCAGATGCGCTTCGCTCGCGCGGGCATACGGTCACGTCCGTCGACACCGTGCGCGGGGCGCTCACGCCCGGCGAGGAGCGGACGATGCTCGCCGGGCCCGTGATGCACGCGCTGCCGCCCGACGAGGAGGCGCTCAAGCGGCTCTCGTCGGAGACGCTTCCCGCGACGGTTCGCGGGCTCGGCGCAAACCGCGATGCGGACGTCGTGTTCATCGGCCTGCACGGCGGGCAGGGAGAGGACGGCACGCTGCAGGCGCTGCTCGACCTCACCGGCGTCCCGTACACTGGAAGCGGGCATCTCGCGAGCGCGCTCGCGATGGACAAGGATCTTTCCAAGCGGCTGTTTCGCGAAGCGGGCGTGCGCACACCCGATTGGCTCATGGCGCCGGCGAGCGACGACGACATTATCGCCGCGCTCGGGCTCCCGGTGATCGTGAAGCCGTCGAAGCAGGGCTCGACCGTTGGTCTGACGCTCGTGAAAAAGCAGGCTGGACTGCAGGCCGCGATCGCCGAGGCGCGCAAGTATGACGACGAAGTGATGATCGAGCAGTACATCCCGGGACGCGAAATCACGGTCGGGATCCTCGGCGACAAAGCCCTGCCGGTGGGTGAGATCATTCCCAAGCACGAGATCTACGACTACGAATGCAAGTACACTCCAGGCATGGCGCGCGAGGAGTTTCCGGCGGCGCTGTCGCCTGCCGAAACGAAGGCCGCGCAGGAGCTTGCGCTGCTCGCGTTTCGCGCGCTGAAGCTCTCCGGGTGCGCCCGCATTGACTTCCGCATGGCGGCCGACGGAACATTCTATTGCTTAGAGGCGAACACACTTCCGGGTATGACACAATTGAGCCTCATTCCGCAGGCGGCGGC
>DASXQD010000395.1:0-3256 GCA_036493195.1 Gemmatimonadaceae bacterium
CTCAACGAGTGCACGGACGCGCGCGCGCTGCTCGACGATCCCGCCACGCAGCAGACACTGGCAGCCCTGCGCGCGAGCACACGCGTCGAGTACGAGCGCATCTGGATCCTCAAGCGGCGCGCGCTCGAGATGCTCCATCGCACCTTCATCGTGCGCCATCGCGACGCCCGCTCCGCACGCGGACGGGACTACCGCGCGTACATCGATCACGAGGGCACCGCGCTCGTGAACTTCGCGACCTTCTGCGCGCTCGAAGATCACTTTCTCGCGAGCTCCGGAATCACTGGCTGGCCGCGCTGGCCCGAGGAGCTCCAGAGTCCCGATTCGCCCGATGCGATCGCGTTCCGCGCCGCCAATGCCGATGCCGTCGACTTTCATCGCTGGCTCCAGTTCGAGCTCGACAGGCAGCTCGCCGCGGCGGCGAGTACCGCGCGCGAGTCCGGTCTCGGCATCGGCATCTATCAGGATCTCGCGATCGGTGCGGCCCCCGACAGCGCCGACGTGTGGGCATTCGGCCATCTCTTCCTGAGCGGCATCTCGGTGGGCGCGCCGCCCGATGGCTACGCACCGCAGGGACAGAACTGGGGACTCCCGCCCATCGATCCGCACGCGCTCGTGGAGGATCGCTACACGTTCTGGATCGCGCTCATCCGCGCGTCGCTCCGCAATGCCGGTGCGCTCCGCATCGATCACGTGCTCGGCCTCTTCCGCCAGTTCTGGATTCCGCGGGGCATGACCGGAGCACAGGGGGCCTACGTGCGCTTCCCAACCGAGGACATGCTCGGCATTCTCGCGCTCGAGAGTGTGCGGCATCGCGCAGTCATCGTCGGCGAAGATCTCGGCACCGTTCCCGCAGAGGTGCCGGCCGTGCTCGAGCGCTGGGGCATTCTCTCCTCGCGCGTGATGTATTTCGAGCGCGAGAGCGACGGCCGCTTTCGGCCCGCGTCGTCGTATCCGAAGCTCTCGCTCACGACGGCCGACACGCACGACATGGCGACGATCACCGGCTTCTGGACCGCGCGCGACATCGAGCTGCAGCGCATGGCAGGTCTCATCGCATCCGATGAAAGTGCCATCGCGGCGCGCGCGCATCGCGACAACGAGCGCCGCTTTCTGGTCGAGCGGCTCGTGGCCGAGGGCGCGCTCAAGAGCAGCGACGCGGAGGCGCCGAGCAACGCCGAGCTGCGCGGAGCCGTGCATCGCTTTCTCTGCTCGACGCCGGCGGCGCTCGTCGGTATCTACCTCGAGGATCTCGTGGGCGAGCGCGAGCCGGTGAATCTGCCGGGCGTCGCCTCCGACCTGTTTCAGAGCTGGACTCGCCGCCTGTCGCACTCGCTCGAGTCGATCGCCACGGATCCCGACGTCGCGATCGCCTTTCCGGATCCCGTTCGCGCGGGCCGCTAGCGCGAGCATCTGGTTACGCCGATGACGATCCCGATCCGCGCTACCTATCGTCTCCAGCTCCATTCCGGGTTCACGCTCGAGAGCGCGCGGGCGATCGTTCCGTATCTCGCGAAGCTCGGTATCTCGCACATCTACGCGTCGCCCGTGCTGCGCTCGCGCCCGGGAAGCACGCACGGCTACGACGTGGTCGATCCCACGCGCCTCGACCCGGAGCTCGGCAGCGACGCGAGCTGGGATGCGCTGATCTCGGAATTGCGCGCGCACGGCATGGGAATGGTGCTCGACATCGTGCCGAATCACATGGGCGTGGGTGCCGACAATCCGTTCTGGGACGATCTGTTCGCGAACGGCCCCGCCTCGCGCTACGCAACCTGGTTCGACATCGACTGGAACACGCCCGCGCGCGGTCTCAAGGGTCGTGTGCTCATCCCGATACTCGGCAAGGAGCTCTCCGAGGCGATCGAGACGAACGAGATCACGCTCGTGCTCGAGGGCGGCCGCTTTCGCATCGGCTACTTCGACCACACCTTCCCGCTCGATCCCGCCACGATTCCAGCGGTGCTCGATCAGGCGATCGCTGCGCTGCCCTCCGATGTCGCGCCCGCGGACTTCGAGGAGCTCGCGAGCATCCGGATCGCGCTCGCCGCGCTCCCTCCGCGACTCACGCTCGGCGCAGCGCTGGTCGAGCGCCGGCAGAGGGAAGCACCCGAGCTGCTCCGCCGTCTCGAGACGCTGGCCAACCGATCGAGCGGCGTGCATCGCACGCTCGAGCGCGCGGCGCAGACGTTCGCTTCGGGCGCGGACGGCCGCGCGCGACTCGCCGCGCTCCTCGACTCGCAGGTGTACGCGCTCGTGTTCTGGCGCCGCGCGGCGCACGAGATCAACTATCGGCGCTTCTTCGACATCAACGAGCTCGTCGCGCTGCGCATGGAGGATCCCGCCGTCTTCGGCGCGACGCACCGCCGCATCATCCAGTGGGTGAAGAACGGACAGCTCGATGGTTTACGAATCGATCACGTGGATGGCCTCAGAAATCCGCGCGACTATCTCGAGCGCCTCAACGCCGCCATTCGCCAGGTGCTCGCCGGCGCGGACATCCCGATCTTCGTCGAGAAGATCCTCTCGGGGCGCGAGCGGCTGCGCCCCGAGTGGCCGGTGGCCGGCACCACCGGCTACGAGTTTCTGGCGCAGCTGGATGCGCTCTTCGTGAGCCCCGAAGGTCGAAGCGAGATCGAGCAATCGTACCGCGACTTCCTCGGCATCCGCCGCCCGGAGCTCGATTTTCACGAGGTCGCGGTACGAGGCAAGGCGTTCATTCTTCGCGGCTCGCTCGCCTCGGACGTGCAGCGATTGGCGCGACTCCTCGCCTCGCTTGCGCGCCGCGATGCGCGAACGCAGGGACTCACGCGCGCCCAGCTTTCCGAGGGAATCGTGCTCCTGATCGCGCGGCTGCCCGTGTATCGCACGTACCTGGAAGCGGGCATGCTCGAGATCGATGAGAACGACCGCGCGGCGCTCGAGCACGCATTCGCCGAGGCCCGTGCCGTGGCGCTCATGCGCACTCCGTTGCTCGCGCTGCTCCGGGACATCTTCCTCGGCGATCTCGCGCCGCTCAGCGAAGAGCGAAGAGCCGAGCGGGATGCGTTCGTGCTGCGCTTTCAGCAGGTGAGCGGCCCGGCCACGGCGAAGGGAATCGAGGACACCGCGCTCTATCGCTATTCGCCGCTCCTCTCGCTCAACGAAGTCGGCGCCGATCCCGGTGGCGAGCTCCGCGACGCGGTCGGCTACTTCCACGATGCGAACATCGAGCGGAGCACGCGCTGGCCGCAAACGATGCTCGCCACGAGCACGC
>DASXQD010000396.1:0-2528 GCA_036493195.1 Gemmatimonadaceae bacterium
CTCCATCGATGCCCACATCGCGTCCGTGTGGTAGTTCCAGGGATCGTCAGCGCCGCCAATCGTAGTGTAGAGAAAAGCCTGACATCCCGTACCGACGCCGTTCGCCACGCGAGCAATTCGCGCGCGACCATCGCTCTTGTCGTACGACGGCGCCCGCTGCACCTGTTCCGCAACGATCGCTGCGATCAGCGTCACCAGGATGAGCGTCCGCGTGCGTCGATCCCTTCGCTTGAGCGCGAGCGCCGCGCGTGATGGCGGAATACGCTGCGGGCGCGCGAGCGTCTCGACGAGCAGCGCCACGCCGAGCGCCGCCGGGAGCAGAAGCGCGACGCCGATGCGCGAGACGGCGCGCAGCGCGGAGGCGCCGGGCACGACCAGATAGATCGCGCGCCACGGGATGAAGCCGCCCGGCCATTCGGTGGCAAGTATCGCCATGATCAGTGGAACGATCACGGCGAATTGCACGTCGCGCCGTCGCCGCGCGATCCAGAGCCCAGCGGCGGCGCACACGGTCGTCACGATGCCAAGGCCGAGGCGCTGCTCGTGCTCCATTGGAAGATCGTGAAAAGAGGCGCGTTCGGCGAGCCAGCCATATAGCCAACTTCCGGGACCCAGGTAGGCCCACGACTGCAGGCGCGGCAGCATACTCTCGATCACGAGAAAGCTCCGCGTTCCCACCTCTCGCTCGGCCTGCAGATAGTGTGTGAGCAAGGGCGCGAGAACCAGCGCGGATGCCACCGCGCAGCCCGCGAGCGCGACGAGATTGGCGCGTGCGGTGAGCAGAGCGCGCCTTCTCGTGCCGGGAACCACAATCGCCCACAGCGCAGCGATCGCGAGCGCGAAGATGAGATACCAGCCGTAATAGAAGCTGGAGTAGAGCTGCGCCACGACCGCGGCCGCGAGGAGGAACACCCACGCGGTGCGCCGCTCGACGACCATGGCACTCGCACGAAGCTCTGGCTCGGGGGTGAAGATCTCGAGGACCGCGAGAATGGCGAGCGCGATGTAAAAGAACGGAAGCAGCTGCGCGTGCATCACCTGCGCCGTGCGCACCGCTGCGAACGACAGGAGCATCGCGCCGACGGCGGACGCGATCGGCCTGCATCGAAAGCCGCGCGAAAAGAGCAGGAGCGCGGACAGGAAGTTGAGTGTCGCGAGCGTGAGGAGCCAGAGCTGAAATGCGGTGTCTGGCGCAAATCCCGCGAGACGCCACGGCCAATAGAACGGCGCCACGCCCAGGAGCACATCCGAATAGGCGCCCGTGTTCGGCGCGGGATAGAACACGGGCGGGCTCCAGAACCGCTCGTGTCCCGGAAAGCCGAGCAGCCAACGGTATCCGTGCTCGAGAATGTAGTTGTTGAGCCGTGTGTCGCCCCAATCGCTCTGGATGCGGCGAAGGCCGGAGAGAAGCATTGGATGAAATTGCAAAAGCATGCCCACGACCCATGCTGCGATCGCCGCGGATGCCGCCGTGAGCCTGCTTTCGCGCCGCTCCGCGCGCGTGCCGCCTTTCACTGGCGCTCCTCTGCTCCGTTTAGCGAGTCTGCTTAGCGAGTCTGCGTGTTCGCGCGCGTCGTGTCAGTCGTTCCCCTAAATTCGACCGTCGCGTTCTCGAAGAGCGCGTACCCGTAGTTGCCGTCGCCGTTGCCGTGACAGGGAAGTTGCGCGCCCGGCGTCGATGGCGCGATTCCCGGCATCGTTCCAGTCGCCGGACTCCCGGCGCGCTTCAACCTGAACTTCACGATGTGCAATCCCTTCAGCGACCGGGGGGCGTCGAAGTTCGTGCCCACGCACTCTCCCTCACGGAATTCCGTCAGCGTCGTATCGATGGTCAGTCGGCCATCTGGATCGGGGGCGAAGCTCGCCACCTCGTAGGTAGCGGTATCCGCCTGAATCTCGAGCTCGTATCGGTGCCCAGGGGGAAGCGAGACGGCGTGCAGCACGAAATGCAGCGTGGGCCCGCTCGGCCTGTACAGCACCTGGCCAGTCGCTCCCCCCTTGGATGCTGGAATGGGATTGAACGCGGAGTCTTTTTGCACGAGCTCGACGCTCATCAGTCCGTCCGCGCGCGCCTTTGGCTTGCGCGCTGATGGGCGTGCGAAGAAGAAGACGACAATGGCCGTGGCGGCGAGCGCCGGTACCAGTGCCCAGAGCAGGGTCGCGATGGGCACGCGACGGCTGGCCCCGCTCGAACGTTCGCCTTCACTGTCGTTCCACATTCAGCATTCTCCGAGGTGCTTCCATAATATTTCTTGCAATTCAAACGTCTGATTAATACAATCGTTTGAATAGCATCGACGCCCTCTGCAGAAACTCGAACACCGATCTCATGAATCGCAAGCGCCAGATCCTGATCGTTGTTGCAGTCGTTATAGCCGCGATTAGTGCCTATGTCGTCTTCGCCCCGCCAAAGCCGTTGGTGCTCACCGGCATCGTCACGACGAACGATGTCATCATCAGCCCGCAGGTGGGCGGGCAGGTGCAGAAGCTTCTCGTCAACGAAGGCGACTCGGTTTCCGCCGGGCAGC
>DASXQD010000397.1:0-8494 GCA_036493195.1 Gemmatimonadaceae bacterium
GAGCAGCGAGTATCGGTGCGGCACGTGCGTGTAGCGCGTGACGAGGTCCGCCAGCGCGCCGAGTGCGAGCGAGATGAGAACGGCGAGAAAGAGGAGCAGGAAGAGGTGCGCCGCCTCTCCCACCAGCAGCAGCAGCAGTACGGTGAGGACGATGGCCATCAACACCGGGGCGATGCGAAGTCGCCCCGTTCCCACAGTCGTCACGATTTCTTCTGCTCTTCCGGCGGCTCCTCGATTTCAGCGTGCGCGATCTCGTCGTTCGAGTTTCCTCCGGCACCGATCTGCTTGTTCGATGCCGGCGCGCCCGCGGGCAGCATCCCCATCTTCTGCTTGAGCGCGAGCAGCTGCGAATCCGCGCTCGCCGCACCGGCACCCTTCTCGAGCACCTTGAAGTCGCTGGCGAGCTTGTCGCCGCTGAACTCCTCGTCGATCTCGACGTTGGCGAGCATGCGGCGCTCGTTGTCCTCGATCTTCGTCTCCATCCGCGAGAACGCCTCGAACGCGGACTTCTCCGACATCGACGACATCGTCTCCTGAATACGCGCCTGCGCCTCCGCGCGCTTCGCACGCGCGATGAGCAGATTCTTCTTGCGCTTCGCCTCCTCGATCTTGTCGTTCAGATCTCGCAGCGAGTTCTTCAGCTTCTCGGTTTCCGCGCGATGCTGGTTCCACGTGGCCTCGAGCTGCTGGCCGTGCACGCCGTGCTCGTTCTGCCGCACGAGCGCCTGCTTCGCGAGGTCGTCGCGCCCCTCGCGAATCGCCAGCATCGCGCGCTGCTCCCATTCGGCCGCCTGCTTGTATTCCGCGTCGACCTGATCGTGGAGGCGCTTCTCATCCGCGATCGACGCCGCCACCTGCTGCTTGGCCTTCGCCAGCTGCGTGCGCATGTCGACGAGAATCTGATTCAGCATCTTCTCGGGATGCTCGGCCGAGGAGATGAGATCGTTGATGTTCGACTTGAGGAGCGTGGAGAGGCGGTCGAAGATGCCCATGATTCAGCGTGCCTCGCGGTATGGCGCGAGCTCCCGCAGATGCGAGACCAGCGCCAGCGTCATCGATTCGTATGCAGCGAGAAACTCTTCGTAGTCGAGATGCGACAGCTCCATGGCTTCCGTGAGCACGATCGAATCGCCCTCGATCCCGTACGAGCCGTGCACGAGCTCGGACGCGTTGAACTGCAGCAGGCGCCGCGACAACGTCGCCAGAGAGCTCTCATCTTTCGGAAGATCCATCACCTTCAGTCGCAGCAGCACCACCGGCGGCGAATAATGCACCACGACGTCGGCATCGAGCTGGCCGCCCGGATGCACGACCCACATTCCCGGCTGGATCTCGGTGAAGCTGGCCCCATCGACCTGAAGCCGGTCGAGAAAGCCTTCCAGATCTTCTTTCGTCACCATGCCGCACCTGTCGGGAAACAGAGCGTGGAACTGCGATCGTTGCGCGTATCTGATTGACACTACGGCGCCTGGCAAGCGGAGGTTTCCGGGCAGCGCAAGAAGCCGTGGAGACAGAAGATAGCGCGGATGTGGAGCATGCGACAGCGCGCTCGATTCGGACGATCGGCGTCAGCCCTAGCGCGGCGCGGTTCGGATTTGCACGAGGCGTTCCCGGGCGAGGCGGCGCCCCGTTGGCGTGGCCGCCAGCCCGCCACCCGCGGTCTCGCGATAGCGCACATCCATGTTGCGTCCGATCTCGCCCATGACGTCGATCACCTCGTCGACCGGGATCGCGAACTGGATGCCGGAGAGCGCCATCTCGATGCCGGCGAGTGCGAGCGCCGCGCCCGTGGCGTTACGAAAGACGCACGGCAGCTCGACGAGCCCGCCGAGCGGATCGCAGACGAGGCCCAGCGTGCCCTGCATCGTGAGCGCCACGGCGTGGCCGACCTGCGACGGTGTGCCGCCCAGCATCTCGGTTGCCGCGCCCGCGGCCATTCCCGCCGCCGCACCGGTCTCCGCCTGACAGCCGCCCTCCGCCCCGGACAGCGACGCGCGCTCGGCCACCACCGCTCCGATGAGCCCCGCAGTTGCGAGCGCGCTCACGACCTTCTCGTCCGCGATCCGCCGGTCGCGCGCGAGCCCGGTGAGCACCGCTGGGAGAACGCCCGCGCCACCGGCCGTGGGCGCGGCCACGATCACGCCCATCGCCGCGTTCACCTCCTGCACCGCGAGCGCGCGCGCGAGCACATCGCTGAACAGCGTGCCGGACATCGGTCCCGCCTTCGATTTGGCGACCAGCAGCGCGTCGCCGCCAACGAGCCCCGACGCGGAGCGCAGATCGCCCTCGAGGCCGCGCTCCACGGCGCTGCGCATCACGACGAGTGCGCGCCCGAGCGCCGAGCGAATGTCCTCGACCGTGCGCCCCTGGTCCTTGCTCTCGAGCGCGAGCGCCGTCTCGGCAAGCGAGCGTCCGCTCGCCTCCGCATCCCGAATCGCATCCGCGAGCGACTTGTACATCGTTCAGCCTCCGACCTTGTCCAGCGCGCGCACCCAGTGCACCCACTCGAGATCCTCGATCGCTGCTCGCGCCGCATCGCCCGGCGGCTCGTCGCACTCGATGACCATGAACGCATCGCCGCCGCGCTCTTTTCGCGTGAGCCGCATCGTGGCGAGATTCACCTGCTTCGCCGCGAGAATTCCCGCGATGCGCGCCACGGAGCCTGGCTGGTCCGCCGCAACGAGTACGATGGTGGGCAGATTGCCCGTGAGCTCCACGGGATAGCCGTCGATCTCGGTGAGGCGAATGCGGCCGGCGCCCAGCGACGAGCCGATCACCGTCGTCGTCTGCCCCGCGCGCTCGACGGTGAGTCGCACCGTGTTCGGATGTGCGTCGTCGGCAAGAGTGGTCTTCTCGAATCGGAAGTCGAGCCCTTCGCGCTCCATGATGTCCAGCGCATCGCGCAGCCGCTCATCATCGGGACGAAAGCCGAGCAGGCCGCCAGCCAGCGCCTTGTCGGTGCCGTGTCCCTCGCCGGTGCGCGCGAAGGAGCCGTGCAGCTCGATGCGCGCGCGCTCCGGCGTTCCGCCTACGAGCCCGCGCACGAGCAGTCCGATGCGACACGCGCCCGCCGTGTGCGACGACGAGGGTCCGACCATCACCGGCCCGATGATGTCGAGCAGCGAGACCATGGTTAGCCCGCCTTCTGTCGCGATGGGCGCGCGAGCAGCGGACGCAGATAGTGGCCCGTGTGCGAGCCCGAGACCTGCGCGACATCCTCGGGTGCGCCCTCCGCGACGATGTTGCCGCCGCGCGCGCCACCCTCGGGTCCGAGATCGATGATCCAGTCCGCCGTCTTGATCACGTCCAGATTGTGCTCGATCACGAGAACCGTGTTCCCCTTGTCCACGAGTCGGTGAAGCACCTCGAGCAGGAGCCGCACGTCCTCGAAGTGCAGGCCGGTGGTGGGCTCGTCGAGAATGTAGAACGTGCGTCCCGTGTCGCGCTTCGAGAGCTCGGTCGCGAGCTTCACGCGCTGGGCTTCTCCGCCCGAGAGCGTCGTCGCGCTCTGCCCAAGGTGCACGTAGCCGAGCCCGACATCCAGCAACGTCTCGAGCTTCTGCCGAATGCGCGGCTGATTCTCGAAAAACGCGCACGCATCCTCGACCGTCATGTCGAGCACGTCGGCGATGCTCGCACCGCGGAAGCGCACTTCGAGCGTCTCGCGATTGTAGCGCTTCCCCTTGCAGACCTCGCACGGCACGTAGACGTCGGGGAGGAAGTGCATCTCGATCTTCACGAGTCCGTCGCCCTGGCACGCCTCGCAGCGGCCGCCCTTCACGTTGAACGAGAAGCGTCCCGGCCCGTAGCCGCGGATCTTCGCGTCCGGCAACTCCGCAAAGAGCTCGCGAATGGGCGTGAACAGCCCCGTATACGTGGCGGGATTGGAGCGCGGCGTGCGGCCGATCGGGCTCTGGTCGATGTCGATGACCTTGTCGATGTGCTCGAGGCCAGTGATGCGATCGTGGTCGCCGGGTATCACGCGAGCGCGATAGAAGTGGCGCGCGAGGGTGTTGTGCAGAATGTCCTCGATGAGCGTCGACTTTCCGGATCCGGAAACGCCCGTGATCGCGACGAACAGTCCCAGAGGTATCTCAGCACTGAGATTCTTCAGATTGTGTGCGCGCGCACCCTCTATCCGAAGCGCGAAGCCCTTTCGTGGCTCTCTCCGATGCGACGGGATCGCGATCTTCATCTCACCACTGAGATACTTTCCGGTGAGTGAGCCGGGGTTGCGGATCACCTCGTCCACGGTGCCCTCGGCCACGATCAATCCGCCGTGCTTTCCCGCGCCGGGGCCCATGTCGATCACGTAGTCGGCCTCGCGCATCGTCTCTTCATCGTGCTCGACCACGATCACGGTGTTGCCGAGATCGCGAAGCTGGCGAAGCGTCGCGAGCAGCCGCGCGTTGTCGCGCTGATGCAGCCCGATCGATGGCTCGTCGAGAATGTAGAGCACGCCCACCAGCCTCGACCCAATCTGCGTGGCGAGGCGAATGCGCTGCGCCTCGCCGCCCGAGAGCGACTCGGCCGCGCGACCCAGCGTGAGGTAGTCGAGGCCGACATCGACGAGAAAGCGCAGCCGCTCGCGTACTTCCTTGAGGATTGGACCCGCAATGTCCTTGTCGAGCCCGGGCCGGCCGTTCTCGCGTACAGGCACGCTGTCGAAAAATCGCAGCGCCTCGGTGATGGGGAACTCCGTCACCTCCCCGATGTTCAGCGCATTGATGGTGACCGCGAGCGACTCGGGCTTGAGCCGGCGTCCCTGACACACAGGGCACGGCGCCTCGATCATGTATTCCTCGAGCTCCTCGCGCACGCCATCCGATGTCGTCTCGTTGTATCGGCGCTGCACGTTCGCGAGCACACCTTCCCACGCGCTCTCGAAATCGCCGCGCATCGTGCCGGTGTCCACGCGAAACTTCGTCTTCTTTCCCGACGAGCCATACAGAATGAGCGCGCGTGTCTTCGGCGACAGCGATCCCCACGGCGCGTTGAGATCGAACTTGAATTGCTTGGCGAGGGCGGGAAGAATCGTCTTTCGCAGATGCCCGCTCGGCTCCCCCCACGGGAGAATCACGCCCTCGAGAATCGAGACGCTCGCGTCGCCGAGAATGAGCTCCTCCGACACTTCGTTCTGCACGCCGAGGCCGCCGCAACGCGAGCACGCGCCGAAGGGCGAGTTGAAGGAGAACTGTCGCGGCTCGAGCTCGGGGAGCGAGAGCCCGCACGTCGGGCAACCGTAGCGCTCGGAGAAGAGCTGCGTCGCGCCGGTGTCGTGGCGAACCACATCGACGATGCCATCGGCGAGACGGAGCGCCGTCTCGAGCGAATCCGTGAGCCTGCCGCGGTCCTCGGCGCGAGCGATGAGTCGGTCGACGATCACCGAGATGTTGTGGTTGTGCTGCTTGCTCAGCTTGGGCGCGGACGCGAGCTCGATCGGCTTTCCGTCGACGATGGCGCGCACGAAGCCCTGCTTGCGCGCCATCTCGAACAGATCCTTGAACTCGCCCTTGCGACCGCGCACCAGCGGCGCGAGCACCTCGATGCGTGTGCCCTCGGGCCACGTGAGCACGGTGTCCGCGATCTGCGACGCGCTCTGGCGCTGCACCGGCTCGCCGCACGTGGGGCAGTGCGGAGTTCCTGCGCGGGCGTAGAGAAGACGGAGATAGTCGTAGATCTCGGTGACCGTGCCAACCGTCGAGCGCGGATTGTGGCCAGCGGTCTTCTGCTCGATCGAGATGGCCGGTGACAGCCCCTCGATCGCGTCGACGTCCGGCTTCTCCATCAATCCGAGAAACTGGCGCGCGTACGCGGACAGCGACTCGACGTACCGGCGCTGCCCCTCGGCGTAGATCGTGTCGAAGGCGAGGGAGGACTTCCCGGACCCGGAGAGTCCGGTAATGACAGTGAGCTTATCCCGCGGGATCGTTACGTCGACATTCTGAAGATTGTGCTCGCGGGCACCGCGCACAATCAGCTTTTCTTCGGGCATCCCGGTAACTTCACAAGCAGTGGAGAGGATGACAAGACAGCCATATTTGGCACACGACAGGGGCGCTTGCTGAACGGCCGCTGAATCGTCCTTAGATGCGGCCCGGTCCGCACTTACCCCTCTCCCACACGAGATGCCGCACACTGATGCCCTGGTCGTGATGACCACGGTCGCGACGGCGGATGAGGCTGTGACGCTCATCAAGACCCTGCTCGAGCGTCGCCTGATTGCCTGTGGACAGATCGTGCCCGGCGTACGATCGCTCTACCGCTGGAACGGGAAGATCGCGGACGAGCCGGAAGTGATCGTCTATCTCAAGACGCGCGCGGCGCGACTCGAATCGCTCGAGGTCGCGTTCGCGGAGCTGCACCCCTACAAGGTGCCCGAGCTGCTCGCGCTTCCGGTCACCGGCGGCCTCGCGAAATATCTCACCTGGATCAACGCCGAGACGTCGTTGACGCTCGCGTGATCGCATGCTGACCCGGCGCGATTCACTCGGCGGAGCGATCATCTTCCTCTGGCTCGTGGGGCTCGCCCTGCTGGCCCGGCGCGAGCTGTTCGTCGCCGAGCCGGAGCAGATGCGGGAAGCGGCGCTGCTCGTGGTGCCGGGAACCGCGTACTACGAGGTGATGAGCGGCGAGGAGCGCGTGGGTTGGGCATCCGCGTCGATTGACACGAGCAGGAGCGGGATCAGCGTGCGCGACGTGATGGTGATCGATGCGCCGGATTCCGCTGCGAAGCGCTTCGCGGCGCGCGCCCGCGTGTCGCTCACGCCGGGACTCAGGCTCCGCGGGTTCACGTTCGAGCTCGGCGGCGACCACGGTCCGTACAGGGTCCGCGGCAAGATGAGCGCGGACACCGTCCTCCAGCTGATCACCGCCACCGGGAAGACGCACACCGACACGGCGCGAATGCCGGTGCAGCGCGCCGTGTTGTGGCCGACCACCGTGCCCCTCGCGCTCGCGCTCGCCGCCCGGCCGAAGGTGGGGCGCACGTACAAGTACTCGATCTACGATCCGACCACGGGCACGCCCGAGGACGTTCAGCTGCAGGTGGGCGCCGAGTCGCTGTTCGTGGTTCCGGACAGCGCGAAGCTCGACGAGGCGCACGGCACGTGGATCGTGGCGCACCAGGATACGGTGCGCGGATGGCGGCTCGACCCGCAAGGCTCGACGCTCGTGAGTGGCTGGATCGACGCGCGCGGGCGCGCGATCCAGACGAGGCCGATGGGCACGTTTACGCTCAGGCGCACGGCGTACGAGCTCGCGTTCCAGAACTGGACGCTCGATGCGAAACGACGCGCGGCCGCGACGAGAGCGCATCACACTTCGACGAACCGTTGATCACATGATTCAGCTGAAAGGATTGACCAAGCGGTACGGCACTTTCACCGCCGTGGATGCGATCGATCTCCATGTGCCGCGCGGGCAGCTCTTCGGCTTTCTCGGACCCAACGGTGCCGGCAAGACGACGACGCTGCGCATGATCGCCGGCATCCTGCAGCCGACCGCGGGAACCGTGCACATCAACGGCATCGACATGGCGGACGACCCGATCGCCGCGAAGGCGGTGCTCGGCTACATCCCCGACCGACCCTTCATCTACGAGAAGCTCACGGGCGCGGAGTTTCTGCGCTTCGTCGCCGGACTGTACGGACAGGATGGTCCGGTGATCGAGCGTCGCATGACGGAGCTGCTCACGCTGTTCGATCTGATCGAATGGCGCGACGAGCTCGTGGAGAGCTACAGCCACGGCATGCGCCAGAAGCTGATCATCTCGAGCGCGTTTCTGCACAAGCCCAAGTTGATCGTGGTGGACGAGCCGATGGTCGGACTCGATCCGAAGGCGGCGCGCATCCTGAAGGATCTCTTTCGCGAATACACGAAGCGCGGCCACACGATTCTGATGTCGACGCACACGCTCGAGGTGGCGGAGTCCGTGTGCGACCGCGTCGCGATCATTCAGGGCGGACGCATTCGCGCGGCGGGCACCATGGACGAGCTCTATCAGAGCGTCGGTGCGGGCGCGAGGGGGCTCGAGGAGCTGTTCCTGCGCCTCACTGGCGAGAATGCCGCGCGCGAGCTGGTCGAGGTTCTGGATGCCTGAGGGCAGCAGCGCGCCCCGCCGCACGAGCGCCGAGGTCACGGGTCCGCGCCGCACGACGGGGCGGCAGGGCGTCATCGCGGTGGTGGAAAGCGACACGGATCCGGCGCAGCGCGGCAAGCGACCCAATCCATCGTACAATCATCTGCTGTGGCCCAAGCTGCTGACGGCGGTAAGCCGTGCCGCGAAGTCCGGCGAGCGCAGTCACGGCTGGCGATGGACCGTCGTCGCGGTGATCGGGCTCTTGTTCTGGAGCTTCGTGCTCTTCGTGCTCACGCGCGTGCTCACGGTGTTCCGCAACACGCCCGAGATCGGCGCCTTGCTCGCGGGAAAGGTGCTCGGCCTGGTGTTCATCAGCTTCTTCATGATCCTGCTGCTGTCGAACATCATCACCGC
>DASXQD010000398.1:0-4409 GCA_036493195.1 Gemmatimonadaceae bacterium
CCCAGTCGCTGTTCCAGATCGGCGGCAACACGGGACAGGCACTGGGTCCTCTGCTTGCCGCCGCGATCATCCTCAAGCTCGGCCGTTCGCGCGCGGACTGGTTCGCTCTTCCGGCCCTGCTCTCGATCCTGATCCTTTTGCAAGTGAGCCGGTGGTATCGACGCCACATCGACCAGCGCGCGAGAAGAAAAGCGGCCGCAGAGCGTCAGCGATTTCCCGCTCCCGTTGTCCGGCACACGGTCGGCATCCTGCTGGTGCTGATGTTCTCGAAGTTCTTCTATCTCGCCAGCATCAGCAGCTACTACGAGTTCTATTTGATCCACCGCTTCGGGTTATCGGCTCACGAGTCGGCGCACCTGCTGGCTGTATTCTTGTTTGCCGTCGCCGCAGGCACGCTCATCGGTGGACCGTTCGGTGATCACATCGGCCGCAAGCGGGTGATCTGGTTCTCGATTCTCGGTTGTGCGCCCTTCACGCTGCTGCTGCCGTACGTCGGACTCCGGTGGACGGTGGTATTGAGTGTCGTGATCGGTCTGGTCCTCGCGTCTGCGTTCCCGGCCATCATCGTGTACGCCCAGGACATGTTGACACACCGGATCGGTATGGTGTCGGGGCTGTTTTACGGCTTCAGCTTCGGTCTGGGCGGCGTGGGCGCTGCGGTGCTCGGCGTGCTCGCCGATCACTTCGGCATTGACTTCGTGTATCAGGTGTGCGCGTTCCTGCCGCTGCTGGGATTGTTCGCCGCGTTTCTGCCTGACGTGCGCCCCCCGGACCATCTGGACACGCCAGTCGGCAACGTCTGACGACGCCTCGGCGCCAGTCTAGTTGGCATCGCTCCTGAGCCTCGAGAGCCTCAGCTCGAGATGACGCCTCACATCCGGCCACTCGGCCACGAGAATGCTGAACATCACGCTGTCTCGCACCGTGCCATCGCGCCTCGCCTGGTGATGCCGGAGCACTCCGTCACGCTTCGCGCCGAGTGCGGCGATCGCCTTCTGCGACGCGAAGTTGAAGTTGTCGGTGCGCAATCCCACTACCTGACAGCCGAGCGCGTCGAACGCGTGCTCCATGAGCAGCAGCTTGCACGCAGTGTTCAGATGCGTACGCTGCCACGCGCGCGCGTAGAACGTGTAGCCGATCTCCACACGCTCCACCGGGAGGACGATGTCGTGGTAGCGCGTCGTGCCTACGATCACGCCACTCGAGAGCTCGCGCACCGCCCACGGCAGCATCGTTCCGGCGCGCTGTCCGTCTAGCGCCGACTCGACGTACTTAGCGGTCTGGGCGGGCTCGGGCACCGAGGTGAACCAGAGCTCCCAGAGCTTGCCGTCGGATGCAGTCGCGATCAGCGCGTCCGCATGTGACATCGCGAGGGGCTCGAGGCGAACGCCGTGACCTTCGAGCGTGATCGGCGCGGGTGTACGCATCGGCGCTGAATCCTCCGGAAAGGGGTGTGACGTGGTCGCACGGAATCTCACAGTTCCACGTAGGCCGCGGTAGTTGTGGGATTCTCAAATTGAAGTGCCGCGTGCAGTCTGCCCGCGTCCATTTGCCGCGACCTCACGCGACCAATAGCTTTTCGCTCGTGCAACCGACATCGCTGACCTTTTCCAGTCGCGGCGTGCGCATTCGCTGCTCCATGTTGCTCCGGACGACCACTCGTCCACGGCTGTGGTAATGGACACGCGCTCGGGACCCACTGACCGCCGCTCCGGACGCGCTGCGCGCGTCACGGCACTCGTGGGCGTGCGGCTCACCACGCCCCAGCGACTCGCTGCCACGGGTGGGATTGCCGTCATCGTGCTGCTCCTCGGGCTACTGACGTACGGCGGCCTGGCTGGCACGCGCTCCGCCCGTGCGGGCGTCAGCAGCACCCACCGCGCCATTGAAGCCACTCAATCGGTTCTCCAGGACATCATCGATGCGGAGACGGGGCAGCGCGGTTTTCTCCTCACCGCAGACGAAGGCTATCTCGAGCCCTATCACGCGGCGCTCAACCGCCTTGCCGCGGACCGGGCGTTGCTGCGCACGCTCGCCGGCAGCGATCCAGCGCAGAAGCGCGATCTCGACTCGCTGTCGGGCCCGATCGATGCCAAAGTGGCCGAGCTCGCGAACACGATCGCGATCATGCGCACGCGCGGCCCTGCGGCTGCTCAACACGAGGTGGACACGCATCTCGGCCAGCGCAAGATGGAGATCATCCGCAGCCTGTTGAACGGTGTCGCCATTCGCCAGCAGCAATTGCTCGAACAGGCCACTGCGAGATCGGATCGCAAATATCGCATCGTCGAAGCAATCGTAATTGCCGGTACGGTCACGGCGATCGTGATCGCGCTGATGCTCAACACCCTGCTCACGCGTTTCGCGAACGCGCAGGCCGATGCTGCGCGGCGCCTCGATGCGCAGAACAGGGAGCTTGCCGATACCAACCACAAACTGAGTGAGATGACCGTCGAGCTCGAGCTGCAAAACCAGCGCCTCCAGGAACAGGCCGTGGAGATGGAATCCCAGCAAGCACATCTCCAGGATCAGGCGACCGAGCTCGAGTCCCAGTCCGAGGAGTTGCAAGCCACCATCGAGCAGCTCGAGCAGCAGACGGCGCTCGCGGAGACGGCGCGAGTGGAGGCCGAGGAGGCAACGAGAGGTGCGGAGGAAGCGAATCGGGCGAAGTCGCTCTTTTTGACGACGATGTCGCACGAGCTGCGCACACCACTCAATGCGATCGGGGGGTACGTCGATCTGCTCGCGCTCGAGATTCGGGGACCGCTCGTGGATGCCCAGCGAGAGGATCTGCGGCGCATCAAGAAGAGCGGGCAGCATCTGCTTTCTCTCATCAACGACATTCTGAATCTCGCGAAAATCGAGAGCGGGCAACTCGATCTTCACGTGCGCGACGTGCCGCTCGCGCTGGTGTTCGAGAACGTCGACACACTGGTGGCGCCCCAGTTCAACAGCAAGGGGATCGCGTATGTGTTTCCGCAGTGCGACCCGACGTTGCACGTGCGTGCGGACAGCGACAAGCTGCAGCAGATCCTGCTGAACGTGCTGTCGAATGCCTGCAAGTTTACCGGCGAGGGTGGACGCGTGACTGTCGAGTGTGATGCGAAGAGGGACGGCGCCAACGGCACGGGCCCGATGGTTGCGATCGCGGTTCACGATACCGGCCGAGGCATCGCGCAGGACAAGCTCGAAAAGATCTTCGAGCCGTTCGTGCAGATCGATCGCCATCTCACGGGGGTGAGCCAGCAGGGCGTCGGGCTGGGTCTCGCGATCTCGCGCGATCTCGCGCGCAGCATGTCGGGCGACCTCGTTGCTGAGAGTGAGCTGGGTGTGGGAACGACGTTCGTGCTCACGATCCCGCGGACGACCGCCGTGAGTGCGGGGATGGCTCCATCGCCAACGCTGGACAGTTCGGATCCAATCTCGACCGCCTGAGGGCGAGACCGCGGCGGCGCGGATCGTGCACTCCTGCACAGTCCGGATGGTTCATGTCCAGAACGAACGCTTGGAGGTCTCACGTGCTGCATACACGCATTACGGCGCCGCGTTCTTCGCGTAGACGTACGCGCGGCGCTCGCCACATCTTTCTCACTATGTGCGGCGCCGGCGTGCTCGCGGCGCTCGCCGCGTGCGGCAGCGATAACACCACGGGCCCGCCGCCGCCTCCTGCGGTAGCTGGCGACTACACGTTGCAGACCGTCGATGGGAAGGCTCCGCCGGACACCGTCATTCACACGAGCGACACGACGATCGTATTTCGCGATGGCCTCCTGTCGCTGCACTCCGACTTGTCGTACAAGCTGCTCTTTCACTCGTCGATCAGCTCGAGCTCGGGCACGGTCGACGACAGCTCGGGGAGCACGGGAACATATACGGTCAATGGAAACACCGTCGTCATTCACAACATGTCGTCCAGCGATTCTGTTGTCGCAACCGCCGCGCTGCCTGCGATCTCGTTCCTGGATGGCGGAGAGCTCTTCGTCTTCTCGAAGTGAGGCTGAGGGCGGCGGCAGTTGACGCCCGATTCGGCGACCGCTAAATCTTCACCGTCGCCAGCGTGCAGCTCGATTGCCCGCTGGCGACGGGGTCTTTCGGGCCTCTTCGCGGGCGTAATTCAGTTGGTAGAATGCCAGCTTCCCAAGCTGGACGTCGCCGGTTCGAGTCCGGTCGCCCGCTCTGAGTCTTGTTGTGAAACATGAACTTATAAAAATCGGCCGCCGCTCTCGGCGGTCGATTTTTCGTGTCGCAACGATCCCCGCTACGGTCCCCGGACCGGACGCAATCGGGCCGTGGCGCGCGTACTTGCCCATCGTGGACCGATGAAATGGCGATCGAGCTAGTTACCGTCGACGACGCGGCAACGCGAGAAGCCGCGCGGGACCTGATTGCCGAGTATTTGCGATGGATCG
>DASXQD010000399.1:0-11986 GCA_036493195.1 Gemmatimonadaceae bacterium
AACGATTGCGCATCGAGCCACTGAACGTCTTCGAGCTCGATCAAGCAGCACAGCTCACTCGCAACTGCATCAAACAGGTCCACGAGCGCTAAACGCGCTGATCGGTATGCCACATCACCTTCCTCGACCTGCTCCCTCTCCCTAACCTCCTCTGGGTCATGCGCAGTCAATCGCCGCAGGTACTGCATCGACTCCGGCGAGCATCCCAGCGCGCCGGGTAGCGCGAGCAGCTTCGGCACCATGTCCACGAACGCGGAGAGTGGTCGCCGCACGTCGTGCGATTGACATCCGACACGCACAATGTGCACGCGCTGCAGCGCTGCCACTCGCGTGAACTCCTGCACCAGCCTCGTTTTCCCGATGCCGGGCTCGCCCCAGATCACATACGCGCTTCCGTTTCCACCCTGTGCTCGCGCGAGTGCGGCCGTAAGCTCCGTCATCTCTTCCTCGCGTCCGACGAATGGAGCATCGCGAACAGGGAAGATGTTGTTTTGATAGGCTTCGGATATGCGACGCCGGAGCAGGACCGCAGGGAGCTTTATTTCGCTCGCATTGTCGCCGATGTCTTCCAGATACCGATTGAGAATCGTCAGCGCCTTCGTCTTGCTGCCACCCAGTGCCGCCGCTTCTGCGACGGTGAGCGTTGCCTCTTCGTTCAGTGGATCCATCGTCAGGCACAGCGACGCGAACTGCTCCGCTCCATTCCAATCGCTCACGCGCTTCTTCGCCTGCATGCCCGCCACGAGCAGCCGTGAGAGCGCCGAGTGCACGATGTCTCGCTGGCGCTCGACCCAGCTTCCGAATTCATCACTCAGCTGCGGGCGATACCCAGGCAGGAAGCTTCCGCCAACATTCGACGCGAGAAGCTCCAGCGCCGCGGGCGACTGAGGCGTGAGCAGCGCGGCAAAATCCGTCGTGCAGAATCGCGGGCCCAGAATGAGCGCCGCACGATCCGCCTTGATCGTCGCACCGAGCGTTTTCAGCCTGTAGAGTACCTGACGCAAGCCGTGCTGGGCCTGGGACTCCGACACTCCCGGCCAGAACAATCGCGTCAGCTCATCTCGACCGATCGGCCGTCCCGTTTCGATGATGAGATAGAGCGCGGTTGCGAATACCGTTTCCGCTGCGGGCGTGAGGCGAGCATCATCTACTTCGATGAGAGTCTGTCCCAGGCTCTTGAGCCGCAGCATACACTCCCGGTTTCGTCGCTGAGCGTGTCCTCACCAGCCCCTGACATGGCTAGCCGACAACGTCAGCGTTCCGTCATCAAGAATTCTTCGTGTCTACTCTATTCCTCGAATAGCCGGGCGTAAGGGGTGGTAGTCCGCACGCTCCTTGGGGCGGCTCAACCCGTGCTGCCGATTCCGCCGACTCGATCGGTACTCACTCCCACGGTCCCGGAATTCCACTCGAGCACCGCAAATCGCGCGATGATCACCTGCGCGATCCGCTCCCCATGCTCGATGACCACAGCGCGCAGTGAGTCGTTCTTCAGCATCACCATCCATTCATCGGGATAATCCGCATCGATGGTTCCTGGCCCGTTCGGGATGATGAGTCCTTTCTTGAACGCGATCGAGCTGCGGATGCGCACCTGCGCCTCGTACCCATCCGGCAATCGCGCCTTGAATCCGAGCGGCACCAGCGCGATCTCCCCCGGTTCGAGATGCAGTCGGTGCGCCTCATCGCTCGCGCGCTCCCGCACCTTCAGTCCGTCCGACACGCGCACGCTGCGCCCGATCAGGTACGCGCACACGTCGTAGCCGGCGGCCTGACGCGTGGCCCGAGCCGGAGTTGGAACGTCTGGATGGAGAGTCTCGTACGTAATCACAGGCGCACTTTCTGACATCGCTTATCTTCTCCGCTGGCGTTCGTTTGGGTCGCGCTGCATCTTCGCGCGAAGCGCGCTAAGTCACTCGTACACCTACACATGTCCACCACCGACCGCCCCTTTCGCGATCGCGTCACCAACAAGCTGCCCGCCCACCTCGCCAACTGGCAACTGCCGCAGGACTGGCGGTGGGGCACCGAGGGCGTGGAAGGCGAGCATCGTCACTACCAGGAAGTGGTCGATGAGCTCGGGCGCTCGCTCTCGCTCGTCAGCTCCCTCGATCCGGATCACGAATCCTGGCTGCACGCGGAGGCGCGCAATCTCGCGCACCTGAATCACCCCTCGATCCCGACCACCTACTATTACTGGTCGCGCAATCTCGAGCTGCAGCGCGGTCCCGGCTACCTGCGCCGCTGGATCGCCGGCGAAACGCTCTGGTCCCGGCTCTCCCGCACCGGCCCCGAGGATCTCTCCTTCGTGCTCCAGTTCCTCCGCTCCGCCGGCTCGGCGCTCGCCTACATGCATTCGGGCGGCACCGTGCACGGCGCGCTCTCCGCGGAAACGAGCTGGGTCACGCCCACGGGCCGCATCTGGCTGCTCGGATGGGAGTGGGCGATTCCACTGGCGGAAGTGCCGGCAGGTCTCTCACCGAACCCTCGCTGGACACCCGCGCCCCCCGAGTCCGATGGCGTCACCTGGAATCCCACTCCGGCCACCGATCAGTGGCAGCTCGCGGCCACGGCCTTCGCAGCATTCACGCGCGAATATCCGCCGCGCGATTTGCCGCCGCTCACGCTCGTGCGCCCGGACATTCCGGTGTCCGTCGCCAAGGTTCTCGCGCGCGCCCTGAAGCGCGATCCGAACGACCGCTTTCACTCGATCGCCGGCATGCTCCGCGAGCTCGATCGCGCGGTTGGCAGCCACACCTCCATGTTCACCAGCGGCTCCATGGCCGCCGCCATTCGCGGGCCCGGCGAGAGCGAGGAGGCGCGGCTCCGCTGGGCCACCGGCGAGGACTACGAGGTGAAGGCGCGTCTCGGATCGGGCACCTTCGGCTCCGTGTGGCGCGTGCGCGATCTCTCGCTCAACCGCGAGGTCGCGCTCAAGATGCTCCACCCGGAGGTCTCGAGCGACGAGAACGCGGTGCACCGCTTCCGCCGCGAAGCGCAGCTCGCCGCGCAGCTTGCGCATCCATCCATCGTTCCGATCTACGATTGGGACTCGAGCGGCGGCGTGGCGTGGTACACGATGGAGCTGGCCGAGGGCGGCTCGCTCGCCGATCTCGTCGCACGCTCGGGCCCGCGCACGATCGCCGAGATCGCGCCGCAGATCGATCAGGTGCTCGACGGACTCGCCGCCGCGCACGCGAGCGGCATCATCCATCGCGACCTGAAGCCCGAGAACATTCTGATCGACCGCTACCGCCGCTGGCGAATTGCGGACTTCGGCGTCGCCAAGATTCCCGGCGAGGAGATGAGCGGTACCACGGGCACTCCGGAGTTCGCCGCCCCCGAGCAGCTCCTGGGCGAGCCTCAGGGATCGCAGGTGGACTGCTTCGAGATCGCAGCGATCACCTACTTCCTGCTCGCCGGCAAGCCGCCATTCGGCTCCGGCGATGGGCGCGCGATTCTCGCCCGCGAGCTCTCGGGCGACGTCGATCTCGACGGAATCGCGCCGGATGTGGCCGAGTGGTTGAAGCGCGGGCTCGCCGCGCGACCGGAGGATCGCTTCGCGGATGCGACCGCAATGCGCGATGCCTGGCGCGAGGCGGCGGAGAACGCCGCGAACGCTGAAGGGCACGCGCCCTGGTGGAAGCGCCTGTTCACATCGGAGATGAACGTGGAAGACGGCAGTTGATCGCGTGAAATTCAATTTTCCGCGGGACCGATCCGAGCTCGCCCACCGCATCAGAAACAGCGCGTCCGCTCAGATGTGGATCACGCTCGCGGCCGCGGTGACGTTCGCGCTCGTGGCGAGCGCGTTGTACGGAGGCGCCTTCGGCTACGTGAGCGGCTTCATCATTTTCTTCGGGGTCGGTACCCGCGTCCTGTACGTGGACCTCAAACGCCGCCGCGCTCGGCCCGTGCGCGTGAAAAATAAGTCGGCCGCGGACGAAGCTCACGATTTCGGCGCGGCGCTCTTCCAGGATCGGCTCGCCGAAGATCCGAACACTCCGCTCGAGTGAGTTGGTCGAGCGAGGGGGCGAGCTCGATGCGCTCGCTCCCTTTGCTCAGATCTTCGCCTCGCTGTTCAAGTGTCCTGAATGAGGCCGATCATGTTTCCATCCGCATCCCTCAACATGGCCACGAGCCTTCCTCCGCCGACATTCTTCGCCTCCTGCTGCACCTGCGCGCCCGCGTCCACCAGCTGCTTCGTACGCTGCTCGATGTCGCTCACGTTCCAGTAGCACACGCCGCCGGTCATTCCCTGCGCGTGCCCGTTCGGATTGAGCCCGACGTGCAATCCAGCCACCTCGAAGCCTGCATAGTAGGGCTGATCCACCGTCGGCTGCACGCCGAGCAGCGCAGCGAACAACTTCTTTGCGCGAGCAATATCCTTCACGGGATAAATGATCGTCTTCATTTCCTGACTCATGAGTGGCTCCTCGTTGAGAATGGTCGAATCGCGCTCGTGTCACATGCGCGACATGCCGTCCGTCATCTGGTTGACGGAGGCCAACGAGGGAATGTGACCGATGACTGACAACGAGTGGCTGGCCGCGCAGTTCGAGCAGAATCGCCCGCATCTTCGCAAGGTGGCGTATCGCATGCTCGGCTCACTCACCGAGGCCGAGGACGCGGTGCAGGAAGGATGGCTGCGGCTCAGCCGGTCGGATACGAGCGCCGTCGAGAATCTGAGCGGCTGGCTCACGACCGTGGTCGCGCGCGTGTGCCTGGACGCGCTGCGCACGCGCGAGTCGCGGCGAGAGAGCTCGCTCGATGCGAGCGACGCCAGCGCGATGCCCGCGCGCGACGGCGAGCTCGATCCGGAGCACGAGGCGCAGCTCGCGGATTCGGTGGGGCTCGCACTTTTGGTGGTACTCGAGACGCTGGAGCCGGCGGAGCGCGTGGCGTTCGTGCTGCACGACATGTTCGACCTGCCGTTCGCGGAGATCGCGCCGATAGTCGGGCGCTCGCGCGCCGCCGCGCGACAGCTCGCGAGCCGCGCGCGCCGCCGCGTGCAGGGCGCGGGCGGCGTGAAGATCTCCGACCGCGCGCGCCAGCGCGGCATCGTCGACGCGTTCCTCGCTGCATCGCGCGGGGGCGACTTCTCCGCGCTGCTCGCGATGCTCGATCCCGGCGTGGCGCTCCGTGCGGATGCCGCCACGGTGCGGACGGGCGCCGAACCGGAGGTGGCAGGAGCGGAGGCCGTCGCGAAGACGTTTGCGGGACGCGCGCGCGCCGCTCGGCTTGCACTCATCGATGGTGCTGCTGGCCTCGTCTGGAGCATGGGTGGCGAGCCGAAGGTGGCGTTCCTCTTCACGATCGAAGAAGAAAAAATCACGGCGATCGATCTGGTGGGCGATCCGGAGCGGCTGCGCGGTCTCGACCTGAAGTTTCTCGACTGAGCCGTTCCCTCTGTGCCGCATGAGGCGTAAGGTATGGAGCTTGCCCGAACACGGCGCTTCGCGATTGTGAACGAGCCCTTCAACCATTCGAGGATCTGTCGATGCAATCGAACAGGAAAGTTTCGTTCGCGCGATTCGCCACGATCACGGTCACTGCGGCAGTCGTCGTGCTGGTCGCCGCGTGCGGAAGCGACAGCACCGGTCCGCGTACCGCGAGCGTCACGGGAACGTACGATCTGACGGCGGTGAATGGCTCGAGTCTCCCGTACACGGTGCCGAATACAGGGGAAGATGTGGAGATCGTGCAGAACGGGACGATCACGCTCTCCGCGGATTCCACGTACGAGGCGAGTGCCACCGGCACGTTGAATGGCTCGGGATCCACGCTCGTTACGGACGCGGGCACGTACTCGGTGTCGGGAGCTCAGGTGACGTTCACGAGCATTGCCATCCCGGGCGCGCACTACACCGCGAGCATCGCGGGCAGCGGAACGAGCCAGACGCTCACCGCGACGATCGCTGGTGCATTCGTGGGCTCGAGCGACCTCTCCTTCTTGTTGACGTTCGCCAAGTCGTCCTGACGCGCGCGCTACTCCTCGAGCTTGATCAACTTGCTCACGCTCAGCCCTTCCGCCTCGCCCTGGAAGTTGAGCACCACGCGATGCCGGAGCACCGAGTCCGCGATGGAGCGCACGTCGTCGAGATCGGGAACGCTCCGGCCATCCATGGCGGCCTTGGCCTTCGCACCGAGCACGAGGTACTGGCTCGCGCGCGGGCCGGCGCCCCAGCTCACGTACTTGCGCACGTCGGGCGTGGCCTCGGGCGCGTCCGGGCGCGTGGAGCGCGCGAGCTTCACCGCGTAGCGCACCACGGTGGGCGGCGCGGGAAGGCGCCGCACGAGATGCTGGAGCCTTGCGAGCTGCGCGGCCGAGAGCACGGGGGTGATCGAGAGCGCGTCGTCGCCGGTGGTGGTGGAGACGATGCGTTCTTCCTCATCCAGTGTGGGATAGCCCACGTGCAGCTCGAACATGAAGCGATCGAGCTGCGCCTCGGGGAGCGGGTACGTGCCCTCCTGCTCGATCGGATTCTGTGTTGCGAGCACGAAGAAGGGCTCGGGGAGCGCGTGCGTCTGTCCCGATGCGGTGACCGCATGCTCCTGCATCGCCTGCAGGAGCGCGGCCTGCGTCTTCGGCGGCGCGCGATTGATCTCGTCCGCGAGTACAGCGTTGGCGAAGATCGGGCCGCGCACGTACTTGAAGCTGCGCTTCCCGGTCGCGTGATCCTCTTCGAGCATCTCCGTCCCCGTGATGTCGCTCGGCATCAGGTCCGGCGTGAACTGCACGCGCGAGAACGTCAGATCCAGCGCCTCCGCCACCGTGCGCACGAGAAGCGTCTTGGCGAGGCCCGGCACGCCAACGAGCAGCGCGTGACCGCCGCTCAGGAGCGCGGCCACGATGTTGTCGACCACCGCGTGCTGGCCCACTATTCTGCGGCCGATCTGCGTGACGAGCTGCTTGTGCGCGCGCGCGAGATCGTCCAGCAGCGCGAGGTCGTCGTTTGTGGAAGTCGCGATGGTCATTGCGCTTGCGAATGGGAGCGGAATGGAATCTTGTGCGAAGCTAACCCGTGTTGCATGGTAGGCGAAGGGGAGCGCCGGATCGCTTCCGACTACGTCACCGGCGCGCCGACAACTCCGGAGGAATGTTCATGGCCCGTGCTTCGTCACGCATCGCGCTGTCCTGCATCGCGGCAGCACTCCTTGTGGGCTCGCTCGTCTCGTGCTCCAGCGATCTGCTCAATCCCGTCACGCACACCTGGACACTGCAAACGATAGGCGGCGTGCCGCTGCCGGCTGCCGTTCCCAACTCTTCGCCGGCGATCATCATCACTGCGGGCACGGCTACCACGAGCGGCGAGGGGAGCTATTCATTCTCGTTCACCGGAACGAGCGACGACACCTCGGGTGTGGTCGGAACGGATCGGGGGCACTGGACGATCAACAGCTCGACGTTTCTGTTCCGCAGCTCGAACGGGGTGCCGGATTACATTGGGGCCTTGAACAACGCGTCGATCCGTGTGTCGCTCGCGGGGCAGATCGTTCACTCGTCGAACCAGACGATCGACATGGTGTTCTCCGAGGCGCAGTGAGCCGGCACCGGGTGATCGGAACGAGACCAGCACGTTCTGTGTAGGGAGTAGTTCGACAATGCGTTCACGCACTCATCACGACCGCGAGGCTCAATTGATTCTCTTTGCACAGAGCACACGGCGCATGCCGGTCGCGCGCGCACTGCTCGCACTTGTCGCGACTGCATCGGTGGCGATGGCATCGGCGTGCGGGAGCGATGTGCCGACGGCTCCCATAGATGTCAGCGGCGTCTACGTGTTGCACGCGGTGGACGGGCTCACGCCGCCCGTGACCGTGCCGAACCCGCGCAATCACCTGATCGTCGTCAACTCGGTGACTGCAACGCTGAATACGAACAACACGTATGCGGTGGCGGGGACGGGAACCGAAGATGGCAATGCGAGCACCGTGGTCACCGACGCGGGAACGTTCTCGCAGTCCGGATCGACGCTGAACTTCACGTCGACGACACTGCACGGCGCCACCTATTCGGGCACTGCGAAGGCCGACACGGTGATCGTGACGCTGCCCGGCGGCTTCCTGGATTCGGACAATACGAGCTTCGCGCTGGTATTCGAGAAAGGCCAGTAGGAGCGAGCTGCGAAGCGAGCTACGGAATTACGAAGTCGACGCGCTCTTCCACCGGATGGTTGCTCGAGCGCAGCTTCGCGAGCGCGGTGTATCTCCCGTGATAGCCGCGCGGCTCCCACTCCTCGCGAAACGAGAGCGTTTCGTTCTCGTCGACGTTGCGGTTCTGCAGTGCCTGAGTGAACATCTTCCCGGTGCTCGAGCGCCAGACCTCGCGGCCGAGCGTGTCCAGCACTACGAATTCGTGGGTCTGGCCGTTCGGGAAGTTGAGCTCCACGGAGTGTGGGGCGAGGTTCGTCACCTGGATCGCGAACTTCACGTTGTTGGCGCTCACCGCGACTTTGGTGGATGCGGCAAGCGAGGTGTCCGTAAAGGCTTTCGGCTCATGCGCGTTCGGCACGCTGGCGTGGGCATCTCCGTCTCCGTGTCGCGCGTGGGGACCACAGGCGAGCGCGATAGCGGCGATGCAGAGGATCCAGCTGATGGCGCGGCGCGTCATGAGGCCTGCTGAACGGAGAGCGAAGAAGGGGTCACGCGAGGTGACCGGGATGAACCTACCAGCCGAGAGACGAGTGGTCAACACCGTAAGTATCGAAGATTGAAAGACTTTCATTATTGCTGCGCTCGCTTCGGCGGCTGCTCTCTGGGCGCTCTAATCTGCTTGCGAAAAATTTCACAAGCGGCTAGATTCCCTGCGCGAAATGGATGACGGTTCTCCCGCTCCGCGAGGGAGCCAACATGGGAAGGGCGGCGCTGGTCCGGAGGGACCGTCGCCTGCCTCGTTCGCCGGTGCCGGAGCACAGTTCGTCCTCGCGATCCTCCTCTTCCTCTACATCGGGAAGTGGCTCGACTCGAAGCTCGGCACGTCGCCCTGGCTGCTCATGATCGGTGTGTTCGTGGGCGCGGCCGCGGGATTCTACAGCTTCTACCGTCGCATCATGTCCTCGAGTCGCAAGAGGAATGGCGGGTGAAAAAGTTTGCGATCTTCGCGATCGCGTCGGCGGCGCTGATTGCGGGCACAGGTTGGCTGCTGACGCTCGCCTTTCCCACGGCGAGCGACGGGCACGCGATGATCGTGAGTGCGCTCGTGGCGTACGTCGTGCAACTGCTCTCGTTCGCTGTCGCGCGCGCCTGGGCCGCCACGAACGTAGTGGCGGGGTGGGGAATGGGAATGTTGATTCGATTCATCGTGCTTGCGATCTATGCGTTCCTCAGCTCGAGAGTGCTCGGTCTTCCGGTTGCTGCCGCGCTCGTGAGTCTCGCCGCCTTCTTCTTCGTCTCCACGCTGCTCGAACCCGTGCTGCTCAAGTCATGAGATTCGGTACGCTCCTGCTCTCCGCGTTGCTCCTCGCCGCCGCTCCCCTTGCGGCGCAGGGAAACAAGTCGACGTATGGTCCGCTCGGCGACCACGTGATCGCAGGGCCCGCGAAGAACGTCGACATCATCACGCCGCACATCACCGACGCGCACGCGCTCGAGCTGCCGTTCCTGGGCGAGGTGGAGCTGCCGCGATGGACGCCGGTGCACGTCGGCGGGCTCACGATCGACCTGTCGCCCACGAAGCACGTCGTCATGCTGCTCGTCGCTGCGCTGTTGTGCCTCCTCATCATGATCCCCGCTGCGCTGAGCAACGAGCGCCAGACGGCGCACAAGGGACACGCGAAGGGATTCGCGGGCGCGATCGAATCACTCGTGCTGTTCATCCGCAACGAGGTGGTGCTGCCGAACGTCGGCCATCACGGCGACGCGTACGTGCCGTTCGCGATGACGCTCTTCTTCTTCATCCTCTTCGCGAATCTGCTCGGGCTCGTTCCCTACGGCTCGACGGCTACCGGAAACATCTCCGTCACCGCGACGCTGGCGATTCTCTCGTTCATCGTGATCGAGGTGGCGGGAATGAAGGCGCTCGGCAAGGGCTACTGGAAGACCATCATCTACTGGCCATCGGACCAGCACATCGCGATCAAGCTCCCGATGACGTTCATCATGACGCCCATCGAGATCATCGGAAAGTTCACGAAGCCGTTCGCGCTCGCGATCCGCTTGTTCGCGAACATGACGGCGGGACACGTCGTGCTGCTCGCGCTCATCAGCCTGATCTTCACCTTCGGGAGCTTCTATGTGGCGGCAGCCCCGATTGCGATGGGCGTGGCGATCAGCATGCTCGAGCTGTTCGTGGCCCTCCTGCAGGCGTACATCTTCACGCTGCTCTCGAGCGTGTTCATTGGCTTGATTCGCGAGAGCGCGCACTAGTCGGCGATTCTCGCTTCGATGTACCCGGTCGAGCGACCGGGGAAGCTCGTTGAGACCCGGGTCTCGGTGACGAGCGGCGCCGGCACGATGCGGCGCGAGGTGTCAGGACAAACGTTTTATCGGAGTCACACATGCACGCTTTACTTCCAATGCTGCAGGCCGCCGCGGGCTACACGAGGGAATACGCCGCTGCGTGGGCCATGGGCGGCGCCGGCGTCGGCGCAGGCATCGCCGTGATCGGCTGCGGACTCGGCATCGGTCTCATCGGCGGTCAGAGCGCCGAGGCGATGGCGCGTCAGCCGGAGCGCGCGGGACAGATCCAGACCGCCGGACTGATTCTCGCCGCACTGATCGAGGGCGTGGCGCTGTTCGCCATCGTCGTCGCGTTCGTCATTCAGAGCAAGTTCAACTTCTAGTATCAATCGATGAGCGTCCGGGCCCCGGGGCTCGGCGCGCCATCGTCACCATTTCCCAGAATCGTCATGCGCAATCTGCTGACCGTACTCACCGCCTCCGTCGCTGCCGCGCTCCCACTCGCCGCGCAGGAAGCTCCGGCGCCCAAGGGCGGGCTCCTGTCGCCCAACGGCGGCCTGATGGTCTGGACGCTGGTCATCTTCTTCCTCCTGCTGTTCATCCTTTCGCGTTATGCGTATCCGAAGATCCTCGAAGCAGTCGAGGCGCGCGACAAGGCGGTGGAGGATGCTCTCGCGGCCGCGAAAAAGGATCGCGACGAGGCCGCGGCGCTGCTGGCCGAGCACAAGCGCCAGCTCGATGCGGCGCGAGATGAGGCACAGAAGCTGATTACGAGCGCGCGCGCGGATGGCGAGAAGGTGCGCGCGGATGTGATCGAGCAGGCGCACCGGGAGCAGCAGCAGATGCTCGAGCGCGCGCGTGCGGAGATCATCTCGGAGCGCGACCGTGCGATCGCTGTGCTGCGGCGCGAGACGGTGGAGCTCGCCGTGCGCGCGGCAAGCAAGGTGATCGAGCGCAATCTCGATGTCGACGCGAATCGCGCCGTGGTGGAGAGCTTCCTCGCATCGATCGCGCCCGCCGAGGCGAAGCGCTAAATGCGCGAGCCGACGATCTCCCGCAACTACGCCGAGGCGCTGCTGTCGCTGGCGCAAAAGGCGGATGACCTGGATGGATGGGGCGCGATGATCACGGAGTTCGCTGACGCCGTCGAGAGCGATTCGCGGCTGCGCGGATTTCTCGCGTCGCCACGAATGAGTGCCAAGGGAAAGGTCGAGATCATCACGCAGGCGTTCAATGATCGCTTGCCGCGGCTGTTCGTGCGCTTTCTCGCTGCCGTGATCGTGAACCACAGGCAGCATCTGATTCCGCAGATAGCCACCGAGTACGCGCTGCTCGTGGACGAAGTGCAGGGGCGCGTGCACGCGCGCGTGACGGTGGCGCGCGAGCCGGACGAAAGGATGCAGGACAACGTGAAGCGTCAGCTCGGAACGATCACGGGAAAGACCGTGGTGCCGCACTTCATCGTGAAGCCGGAGATCCTGGGAGGCGTGATCGCGCGCATCGGTGACACGGTGATGGATGGTTCGCTGGCGCGGCGGCTCGATGCGCTGCGCGGCCGCATGCTGGGCCGGGCGATCTGATCGGT
>DASXQD010000400.1:0-6653 GCA_036493195.1 Gemmatimonadaceae bacterium
CTCCTTCCACGGGAGCGACCGGCGCGGAGCGCGGAATGTCGATCACGAAGGACGTGCCTTCGCCATTCACGCCCGTGGAGGTGGCGCTGATGTTTCCATCGTGAGCCTCGACGATCTCCTTCGCGATCAGGAGACCCAGCCCCGTGCCCGGCGCCGCGCGCGTTGCGTCTCCGCTCAGGCGATGGTACTTGGCGAAGAGTGTGGGAATGAGCTCTGGATCGATGCCGGCTCCCGTGTCGCTCACCGTGAGGCGCGCGCGCTCGTCGTCGGCGTGAAGGGAGAGTGTGATCGTCCCGGCGTCCGTGTACTTGATGGCGTTCGAGAGCAGGTTCTCGAGCGCCTGTTCAAGCTTCACCCCATCCGCGTCCACGATGACTCCCGCGGCCGGCACGTTCACACTCAGCCTCAGATTCTTCACACCTGCCTGCAGCACCGCATTCGATGCCGCTCGGCGTGCGACGGTGACGAGATCGGTGTGCTCGCGCTGCAGGTGCAGATATCCCGCGTCGATCTTCGCGAAGTCGAGATAGTCGTTGATCAGGCGCATCAACTTCTCCGCCGCAGTCGATGCAATCTCGACGAACTGCCGCTGTTTCACCTGCAACGGCTCCGCCTTGCCCTCCAGCAGCATCTTCGTTGCGATGCGTACATTCCCTGCAGGATTGCGAAGATCGTGCGTGACCATCGAATAGAAGTCGGACTTGGCCTGCTGCAACAGCTCGATCTCATCCAGTGCCGCCTGCAGCTGCGATACGCGCTCGGCGAGCGCCCGCTGGCTTGCATGAAGGGCCGCGGAGATCTGGCTGCGGCGACGCTGGTTGAGACACGCGCCGGAGTGATAGCGCACACGTGCGAGCAGCTCCACGCGATCGGGCAGCTTCACGATGTAGTCGCTCGCACCGTTGGCAAAGGCGTCGCGTTTTACCCGCGCGTCCTCCTTCGTCGACAGGACGACGATCGGCGTCTCCGCCGTCGCTTCGTTCCCTCGAAAGCGACGCAGCATCTCGAGGCCATCGGCATTCGGCATGACGAGATCGAGCAAGATGACCGTGGGCCCGATCTTGTTGGCGGTCTCGATGGCTTCGAGCGGATCGGCACAGAAGTGGAACGCGAGATCCTCGGCATCCGCGAGCAAGCGGCGCATCGCCTCGCCCACGAACTGCTGATCGTCGATGAGGAGAACCATGCCGGACGCCGGCGCCTGCACCGCGCTCGTGTCAGGAGCTGATTGGGAAATCATGATGTCTGATGCTGTGAGAATGCACGCATCGGCGATGGCCGGCGTGCGGGTTCGAGCAACTCGCAAATCAACGGGCCTATGCGCGCGAGCGGCACCACATCAGTCGCTGCCTTCAGCTCCGCTGCCGCGCGCGGCATTCCGTAAACCGCCGATGTCGCCCTGTCCTGCGCGATGGTCCGCGCTCCTGACGCTCGCAGCGCGTGGAGTCCCACGGCGCCGTCGCGACCCATTCCCGACAGCACGACTCCGATCGCAACGCCTCGCCAGTTCCTCGCGATGCTCGAGAACAACACGTCGGCGGAAGGCCGGTACGGCGCATCGATTGGTTCGGCTCGATGACCGAGACGGCCGTCTGGATTCATGACGAGATGAGTGTCGCCGGCCGCGAGATACACGAATCCCGGCAGCGGCTTCAGACCGTCGGTCGCAACGCGAACAGCCAGCGCGCACTGGCTGTCGAACCATTCGGCCATCGAGACCACGAACTCCGCATCCACGTGCTGCACGACGAGCACCGCCGCGGGAAGTGTGGCCGAGAGATCGCGCAGCACGTGTGCGACCGCGGGCGGACCGCCAGCGGAGGCTCCGATGGCGATGAGCGCAGCAGCAGGTGCGCCATCACCGTGAGGTGCCGGTTGCATCGTCGTTGTGTAGGTGACACCGAGTTGGCCGATCAGGCGAATCTTTCCGAGCAGCGCGCTCGCGGACGAGTCGCGGGTGCCCGGCGACAACGTCGGTGTGCTGACCACATCGAGCGCCCCAGCGCCCATCGCGGCAAACACCTTGCTCGTGTTGCGCGTCACGTCTGCGGTCACCACGAGGATGGCGCACGGGGTGGCCGCCATGATCTGCCTCGTTGCCTCGACGCCATCCATCACGGGCATGATGAGATCCATGAGGATCACATCGGGCCGCTCGGCGGCACACCGGCGTACGGCTTCCGCCCCATCCCTCGCCACCCAGGCGACGGTGTACGCCGGAACAGAGAGCAGCGCGCGACGCAGGGCCTCGACCGCGATCGGCTCGTCGTTGACGATTGCGATTTTCACGTGCCGACCCCGATGAAATCCTCGATGGCGCGAAGCATGGTCTCGTCGTAGAAGCTTCCCTTGGTGAGATAGTAGTCGGCGCCCGCATCGAGCCCGCGCCGCCTGTCCTCATCGCGATCCTTGTACGACACGATCATCACCGGAATCGCCTTCAGCGCGGCATCCCGCTTGATGAGCGTGACGAGCTCGATGCCGTCCATGCGCGGCATGTCGACATCGGTAACGACGAGATCGTAGTGACCGGCGCGCATGGCATTCCAGCCGTCCATTCCATCGACCGCCACGTCCACCGTGTAGCCGAGGCTCTCGATCATCTTGCGCTCGAGCTCGCGCACGGTGAGCGAGTCATCGACCACGAGCACCCGCTTCTTCGCCTTGGCCGGAGCCGACTCCTTGCGCATCGGATCCAGTCGTCCTCCGGCCGCGAGCGTTGACGCCGTGCGCATGACATCATCGACGTCGAGTACGAGCAAAGGCGATCCATCGGGCAGAAGCGATGCCCCGCCGATGTCCTGCACTTTCTGGAGGCGAGCATCGAGCCCGCGCAACACGAGCTCCTGCTCTCCCATGAAACGATCCACGACGATGCCCCAGGTCGCCTCGTGATCGCCGATCACAACCACGCTCATGCTGTCTCCGGCAACGGAGGCGCCGATGTCGAGGAGCTGGTGCCCCCACACGAGACCGACCTGACGGCCATCCATGGTGAAGTGCTGCCGCCCCTCCACCGAGGAGATCTCGGAGCTCTCCACGCGCACGATCCTATGCACACGTGCGAGCGGGAATGCGTACGGCTCATCACCTATGAGCACGACGAGCGCGCGAATCACGGAGAGGGTGAGTGGCAGCTGCATGTCGAAGCGCATGCCACCGGACGGCGGATGCACGAGCCGAACGTCGCCGCCGATCTCGCGCACGCTCATCTGTACCGCATCGAGCCCGACGCCCCGACCGGAGATCGGGGTCACCTCGTCGCGCATCGTGAAGCCTGGGAGAAACAGAAAGTGCGAGAGCTCCGAGTCGCTCATTTCCGCCACCGCCTGAGGCTCGGCGAGTCCGCGACTCACGACTCTCGCCCGCACCGCCGCGAAATCGAGCCCGCGGCCGTCGTCCTGCACGCTCACGAGCAGGCGGCCGCCACCGTGGCGTGCCTCCACGCGAATCGTTCCGCGCGGCGGCTTGCCGCGCTCGAGTCTCTCGTGACTCGGCTCGATGCCATGGTCGACGGCGTTGCGGATGAGATGCCCGAGCGGGGCATCGAGGCGCCGCAGCACTTCGCGATCGACCGGCGTCGTCTCGCCCGAGATGACGAGTGCCACCTCCCGGCCCAGTGTTCGGGCCGTATCGCGCACGAGCCGCGGCAGCCCGACGATCCCGTCGCCGAATGGAAGCATGCGCGCGTCGAGCACCCCCTCGTAGAGATGCGAGACGGCGCTCGAGACTCGCTGGCTGACGCTGTCCAGCGCAATCGAGCGTTCGCGCCGCCCTGCGAGAACCGACGCGACCGCGGCGTGCAGTGCGTCGAGCGCGGGCGGAGCCTCCGTGCGAGCAATGCGGAACGAGGCGCGGAGCGCTTCGAACGCGCGCTCGATCTCCTGATCGCTTCTATAATGTCCGCCGTCGCTCTCGACGGTCGATGCGAGCGAGCGGGTCGCTACGAGTGCCTCACTCGCGAGCGTGAGCAGTCGCTCGGTGTCGTACGACGCTCCCTCGAGGCGCGCCCTTGGACGCGGTGCGCCGTTTCCATTCGCGTGAGCGGCATCCTGCGCGACCGCATGCGGTGAGCGGCCTCGCTCGATCGACCGGAGCGCCACCAGCATGGCCTCGCGCGCGCGCGCGGCATCGGCTACGAGCGTCGCCTCCGGATCCACCAGCGCCGTCTCCGCCATGAGATCGACCCCGCGTAGCAGCACGTCGATCTGTGACCCCGAGATCTCCAGCTTCCCTGTCTGTGCCGCGACGAAGCACTCCTCGAGCTCGTGCGCGATCGCGGCGACTCCCTCGTGCCCCACGATTCGCGCCGCGCCCTTGAGCGAGTGCGCCGCGCGCATCAGCTCTTCGAGTGCGACGGGCGAATGCTCGGATTCGAGCGCGATGAGTCCATCGCTCAATTTGAGCGCCTGGGTCTTGGCCTCGAGCTGGAAGAGCGACAGCAGCGACGTGTCGTCGAAGCTCATGCGAGTGCGTGCGAGAGCGAAGTCAGCACCCGTGTGCCATCGAGCACGCCAACCATGCGATCGCCCACGGCGAGAAGCGCGCTCGCGTAGGACACCATCGCCTGTCCGAGCGTTGCCGGCACCGGGCGAAGTGCGACGGGATCGTAGCGATGAATTCCCATCACCTCGTCGACGGAGATCGCGAGCCTTCCGCGCCCATCGGCCAGGACCACGACTCGAGGAGCGCTCCGCCGGTATCCATTTCCGTTGGCGGGAGCCGCCTCGTCATCGGGTATGCCGAGGAGCCCTGCCAGCGACACGTGGACGAGGATGTCGCCGCGCACGCTCAAGACGCCGATCTTCACCGCTCCGCGGCGGTGCGGCAGCGAATGCGTTGCCCTCGCCGCGACGACCTCATCGAGGAGCGCCATTGGCAGCGCGAGCCACTCGGCGCCAAGGCGGAATACAAAACAGGATGCCGATGCGGCATTCTCGACTTCCCGCGGCGCGGCATAGTACGCCGTCGCAACGTCGATCGCGGCGTCGGCGATGGGCCGGTCGAGACGCGTCGAAGCGGCTGCTGCGTACGTGGGGCAATTGCGACAGTGGGTGTGTGCCGTGAGCTCAGCGCAACTTCTGTCGCCCGCCACGCCGATCACGTTCCAGCAATCCTCACGATCGGTCATGGACCGGCGAAGGTGTGAAAGCTGAGCGCACGTCGAGCCCGGCTCCGCAGCTTGCTCGCGAGCGCCGTCTCACCACGCCTCTCGAGAAGCAGTGCGAGGTGCAGGAGCGCATCCTCGTTGGTGGGCTCCAGGAAGAGCGCCTTCCGGTAGCACGCCTCCGCCCGATCGAGTTGCGGCGTCGCCGCGTGGAGTGTGCCTACCAGCGCCAGCAGCTCCGCCGACGCGACACCGTCGCGAATCGCGCGCTCCCCCACGTCGATCGCAGTCGCTGGCTGCTTCTGGTTTGCAAGGCGAACGACTTCGGCCAGCACGGAAGCCGCGGTCGGCGCAGCGCTCACCCTCATCGCGGGCTGTATCGCTCTTGCGACGATCTTCCTTGCCACCGGCAATCGTGCAGGCCGTGCGGAGATTGCGCGCGAACGCACTCGGCGCGTGACTCGCGGCAGTGCCTCAGCTCCCGCCGAGCTTCCGTTGTGGCGGAACAGAAACGAACGCTCGGAGCCGGGCGATGGAGCGAAGCCGGCTCTTCGCGCGGCGAAGGAGTCCGCCGAACCAACCACGAGCACTCCGTCCGCCGCGAGCAGCGACGCGATCCTGTCGAGCGCGCGCGCCTGCGCGCCTTCATCGAAGTAGATGAGCAGGTTGCGACAGAAGATCACATCGTACTGCTCGCGAGGCGGATCGAACTTCTCCGACAGAAGATTCCCGTGCGCCACTCGCACCAGTGAGCGTACGTTCTCTTCGATCTTCCATCCGTGCGCGGTCTCGACAAAATGTTTCTTCCACGTGCCGAAGTCCCCCCGGAACGAGCCGGTACGATACACGCCAGCCTCGGCCCGGTGCACGGCCTCGACGCTCACATCGATCGCATCGATCGCGATCGATGATGCCGGCAATCCGGCCTCGAGAAGCGAGAGCGCGATCGAATACGGCTCCTCTCCCGAGGAGCATGGCACGCTCAGCACGCGCAGCATCGCGTCGGCATGCATCGCGTGGGCGTCGAGCGCACGACGAGTCACGTCGGCGATCGCGTCGGGCTCGCGGAAGAAATACGTTTCGGGTACCACCACCTCTTCGATGAGCGCCTGGAGCTCGTGCTCATCGTCGGCCAGCATGCCCGCGTACGCATCGATCGCGCCGATGCCGCGCTTCATCATCCGACGTTTCGCCGCGCGTTCAATGAGAGAGCTCCCGACGGTGGAGGCGTCGAGCCCGATCTCATCGCGCAGGATGCGCTCGATCTCGGCGCTCATGCCGCGAGCACGCTCTGGAAGAGTGCGTTCCTTACCTCTTCATTGAGCAGCGCCGGAATCAGCAGCTGCTGCAGCATGCCATCGGTCGTCGTGAGCACCGGTCCCAGATAGCGGGCGCGCTCGTTCCGGATTCCCATGCTCTCGAATCGGCTCGTATCGAGATGCGCAGTCTGCATTACTTCCGGCACGATGAGCCCGAGCAGACCCGAGTCCTCGCCCTGTGCAATCGGCTCGTAGCGCACGACGACTATTCGCGTCATCATGCGCTG
>DASXQD010000401.1:0-5887 GCA_036493195.1 Gemmatimonadaceae bacterium
TCGAGATCCTCGACCACCGCCTCGATCACAATGTCGGCCGGCGCGAGGTCGGCGACCTTCGTCGTGAATTTCAGACGCCCCATCGTCTCGCCCTTCTGCGCCTCCGTCAGCTTCCCCTTCTCGATCGCCTTGCCGAGCGACTTCTCGATGCTCGCCTTGGCCCGCTGGATCGACGCGTCGTCAACCTCGCGCACGATCGTCGTGAAACCGTTCAGCGCCGCAACCTGCGCGATGCCCGAGCCCATGAGTCCTCCGCCGAGCACGCCGACGGTCGCAATCGTTGTCATATGAGAAGTAGAGGAAGGGTGCGTTGTGAAATGATCAAGGCCAGCGGAAGCCGGTGCTCGCCGTTATCGCGGAGATGAGCGACGGTCGCTGCAGCTCGCCGCGCTCGAGTCGGTCCAGCATCTGCTCGAGCGCGAGCTGCGCGCCCGCCACCTGCGGCCCATGGCTTCGCGCCACGAAATAGCCTGCAACGAGGCCCGCCGCCAAGGGGAGCGCCGCGACAGCCGTCATCACACCGAGCGCGGCGAGGATGCCGCCGGACACACCGCCCATTATCGCCACCCCACTCCCGCCAGCGATGCGCTGGGAGCGCACGTTGGCGAGGCTCGCATCGAGACGCACGATCGAGCGCTCGGCGTCGATCGCGATCACCGTGGCGGAAACTTCCTGCGCGCGCGCGAGCCGGTAGCCGTGCCCGCCGACATTCATGATGCGGCGGAACTCCGTTGCCAGTCCGCCACGTGGCTCCCATGCGATGCGATCCGGGAAGCGCCGCTTCACGCGCAGCGACTCATCGTTCTGCATCGCGCTATCGAGCTTGTCGAAAAGCGCCGCCGGAGTGCCTCGCACCGTGCGGGTGGCCGACACCGTCGCCGAGCCGAAGAGCGCGGCGATGCTGCCGCGCTCCACCGGCACCTCCACGCGCGACCGCTCTTCGGCCAGCGCCTGACGGAGATGCTTCGCGGGAATGCCCACCTCGTTCCCGACCTCGAGGATCTGCGCTTCCGTCAGCCTCGGCTCGCCGGGATCCGCTTCGGCGGCCTGGAGCTCCGCCGCGCGCGCCAGCACTCGCTCGAGCGCCGCACGCTCGAGTGGCGCCGGAGCTCCAGGCGAAGTCGCGGGCGGCGAGGGCACCGCAGCCTTGGCCGGTGGCGATGCTGGTGGCGTGACCGGAGGCACCGGCTTCGACTCGTCGGCCATCAGTCCGCAGCCTTCAGCACTTCGTCGAGGCGCTGATCCATGCCATCGATGATGGACTGTCGCAGCGGAAACGCACGCACGAATGCGGAGTCGACATCCCCACCGCTCGTCTTGATGCGCGCCTCCGCGAGATAGTGGCGCTCGTAGCCTGCAACGAGCTCGGGGATCGCGCGCTGCAGCAGCATCGCGCCACCTCGCACCTTCGCCGGACTCTCGAGCTGCACGCCGAGTCCCGCGCGAAACTCCGCCGGCGCGATGCGCTCGCGCACCGCCTGCTCGGCCACGGGACCCACCACCTCGTGCGCGAACTCGAATACCGCGTCGAGCGATGAGTCCGCGGCGGGCGGGAAGCCAATGGCGATCGAGTGCTGGCCCTGGAAGATGCTGCGTCCGTCGCCGCCCAGCGGAAGCGAGAGCACGACCTCTCCCGTGGGAAGCTGAACGCCTCGCAGATAGCTGCGGAACTGCTTCAGGTAGCGCAGCGAAAGCGCGGTGTCCACCGAGGCGAGCGACGGGCGCAGCGCACGCTGCTGCTCGCGCCAATACTGCTCGTAGAACTTCGAGTGCTCGTCCGTGAGCGACAACGCGAACACCTTCAGCCACTCGCGGTCCGAATCGGTTCGATAGATGGCGCCGAGCGCCGACATCATGTCGGTGGTCTCCTCACTCGTTCGCGGCGCTCGCTTCCACGTCGACAACACCGACTGGCGCTTTCTGCCACTCGCCGAATCGGCGCCGTTGGTGAGAAAGGCAGCGATGTCGTTTCCCATCTCCTCCCAGCTTCCTTCGCGGAGCGCGAGTCGCGCGCCATCCATGAGTCTGGGATTCACGCGGAGCCCGTGCTGCAGCATCTCTGCGTTCTGATCGAGCTGCGTGAGGATGTTGCGGCTGTTCTTCGCGACGATCATCTCGTCGCGATAGTCGCGCCGGAACGACGGCGTGCGCGAGGAGTCCGTGTTGAGCATCGCCAATCCGTGCAGCCAGAGATCGACGACGTAGCGCGTCTTCACCGGCCACGGCGTCTGCCCGATCACTTCCTGGCTGATGGTGGGCGCAGCAGGCGCCGGTTCGGCCTCCGGCTGCGTGCTCGCGCCAACGAGCCCGGAGCATCCAGAGGCGAGCAGCGCTGCGCCGGCCGCTGCGACGAGACTACGCTGCGAGCGATTCAATGATCACCGCGATCCCCTGACCACCGCCGATGCAGGCCGAGCCGAGTCCGTAACGCTTGCCCGTGGTCTTCAACGCGTGGATCAGGTGTGCGACGATGCGCGCGCCGGATGCGGCGAGCGGGTGGCTCAGCGCGATCGCACCGCCATGGATGTTCAGCCGGTTCCGATCGACGCCGAGCGAGCGCTCGACGGCGCAGACCTGACTCGCGAACGCCTCGTTCACTTCCACGAGATCGATCTGATCGAGCGTCATCCCCGCCTTCTTGAGCGCGATGTTCGATGCGGGCACCGGTCCGATGCCCATGATCGTCGGATCGACTCCCACGGTGCCCCAGGACACGAGTCGCGCGAGCGGCTTCTTCCCCGTGCGCTTCGCGTACTCGGCGCTCGAGATCACGAGCGCCCCCGCGCCGTCGCCGATCCCCGACGCGTTTCCCGCGGTGACGAGTCCATTCTCCTTGAACACCGCACGCAGCTTCGCGAGCCCTTCCTTCGTGGAATCGGGACGCATGTGCTCGTCGCGCGCGAAAATCTCTTCCTTCTTCGTCTTTGGGTTGCGCACCGGCACGCCCACGATCTCGTCCTCGTAGAGTCCGCTCGCCCATGCATCGCGCGCGAGCGTCTGTGATCGGAGCGCAAACTCATCGGCACACAGTCGGTCGATGCTGAACTGCGCGCCCACCTTTTCCGCGGTGTCGCCCATCGCGAGTCCGGCGTACGGATCCTTGAGCCCTTCCCACAGCGAATCCTCGAGCACGGGCTGCTTCCCGAGCGGAAGTCCCCACCGCATGCCGCGCGCGATGTGTGGCGCCTGCGACATCGACTCGCCGCCGCCCACCAGGCAGATCTCGGCCTCGTCGAGCAGAATCTCCTGGGCGCCGCTGACCACAGCCTGAAAACCGGAGCCGCACAGACGGTTTACGGTGAGCGCCGGCACTTCCTGCGGCACGCCCGACTTGAGCGCCACGTGCCGTGCGTAGTAGATCGTGTCGGAAGTCGTCTGCATGACGTTGCCGAAGATCGCGTGCTGGATCTCCTTCGGCTCGACCTGCGCCCGGTCCATCGCCGCTTTCGACGCGAAGACGCCGAGGTCGATGGCGCTGAAGTCCTTGAGCGTGCCGCCGAAGGTGCCGAATGGCGTGCGCACGCCGGAGAGAAAAACGATGTCGCGGTTGGTGCCCTGAGTGCCCACTGGATTCCCGGAACGAGGTGAGTCAGGAAAGATGACCACCTCCGTCGACCGGGGGAACTGCCGCCGTTTACGCCTCGCGCACGTGCTTCGCGATCCAGTCGCCCACCGCGCGAGTGCCGAGCGAGCCGCCGATGTCCGGCGTGCCCACGCCCGCGGCAATGGCTGCACGAACCGCTCGCTCGATGGCGGCTCCGCTCGCCGCCTCACCCACGCCTTCCAGCATCATGGCGAGCGAAAGTATGGCGGCCATCGGATTCGCGAGATCCTTTCCGACGAGCGGTGGCGCGCTGCCGTGCACGGGCTCGTACATCGTCACTTTCCCCGGGTGCCGGTTCGCGCTTGGCGCGATTCCGAGCCCGCCAACGAGAATCGACGCAAGATCGGAGATGATATCGCCGAAAAGATTTCCGGTGACGATCACCTGGAACGCCTCCGGCGTGCGCACGAGATCCATCGCCATCGCGTCGATGTAGCGGGTATCGCGCTTGATGTCCGCATACTCGGCGCCGACTTCCTCGAACACTCGTCGCCAGAGCCCGTGCGCTGCGATCGCGTTTGCCTTGTCCGCCATCGTGACGCGTGTCTTCCCGTGCGCGCGCGCCCACGCGAAGGCGTGGCGAATGATCCGCTCCACTCCCTTTCGGGTGTTGAGCTCCTCCGCGATCGTGATCTCGTCAGGCGTGCCGACCTTGAACGCGCCACCGACGCTCACGTAAAGCCCCTCGGTGTTCTCGCGAAACACCATCAAGTCGAAATCACGAACCGTCTTTCCCTTGAGCGGCGTGAGCCTGTCGTCGAACAGCTGCGCCGGACGCTCGTTCACGTAGAGATCCAGCTGGAAGCGCATCCCGAGGAGGATGTCGCGCGCGTGTACGTTGTCCGGTACGCGCGAATCGCCCAGCGCTCCCACGAGAATGGCGCTGACGTTGCGTCCGAGTCGCTGCATCTCTTCGGCGGGCATCGTGATGCCGGTTTTCAGATAGTGCTCGGCGCCCCATGGCAACATCTCGACCGCGACAGCTGGATGGTGCACGGCTTCCACGGCCTCGAGCACCTTGAGCGCTTCGCCTATGACCTCTGGTCCGATCCCATCGCCGGCAATGACCGCGAGTGTGTGCGGCACGATCTCAGCCCGCTCGCTGCGCAGCGCGCATCACGTCGCAGCGGCTCCGCGCCCGCACGTGATGCAGAACTTCCAGTGGATCTCCAGCTCGGTACCGCACGCAGGACAGCGTTGGACCATGAGATTCTGCCCGCAGCTCGGGCAGAAAAGCACTTTTCGTCCATCGGGAAGCGTGCCTCCACAGTATCGGCATGAAGTCGCGGCGCTGCTTCCGCTCGAGGACGTGGGCGTGGACGCACGCGGAGATGCGCTCGGCGCGCCACGCTGCAAGCTCGTGGGAGAATCGGCGAAGTGCCGCACCGCCTCCGACGTGAGCGTCACGCGCGCAGCGGCGAAGTCGCGAAAGACCGCCGTGTTCGGATTCGGTGACGAAAGCTCCTTGCGCATTGCCTCCTGCATGGGCACGTCGCCCGTCACGTAGCCACGCTCGCCCGAGAGCAGCTGGCAGAGCGCCGCCTCGTAATCCTGATTCGTCTCGATCTCGAGCTCGGTGCGATTGTGGCGATACGGAATCAGTGTTTGATACAGCTCGGATACTTCCACGGGCTGACTGAGATATTGCGGATAGCTGTTCCGCACGTTCTGCACGAGTCGGCGGACGAGTCGGTCGAGATCATCCATGGGCGGGGTTTACTCGGGTGGAAGCTGTGGCTGATGCGACGACGAGAGCCGCGCACGAAGAATATGAAAGAATGCGGCAACTCCATCCTTCCAGGTGATCTTCTTGCCTTCGGCGTAAGTGCGCCCATAATAGCTGATCGGCACCTCGTACACGCGCGCGCCCATCTGCGCGAGGCGCGCCACGATCTCGGGCTCGATGCCGAAGCGCGGATTCGTGAGGTGCATGAGCTTGAGCGTGCGACCGGTGAACGCCTTGTACCCCACTTCCATATCCGTGAGGTTCAGATTCGTGAACATGTTCGACATGAGCGTCAGCCCGCCATTGCCCATGCGGTGCCAGAAATAGAGCACGCGATGCGAGCCCGATCCGAAGCGCGTTCCGACCACGGCATCGGCGTGTCCTTCGATGATCGGGCTGATCACCGCGGGAATGTCGGAAGGATCGTACTCGAGGTCCGCGTCCTGGATGATCGCGACTTCGCCGGTGGCGTGGTCGCGCGCGGTCTGAATGGCGGCGCCCTTGCCGCGATTCACCTCGTGCTTGGCGACGACCATGCGACCATTCGCCGCGTTCGC
>DASXQD010000402.1:0-3682 GCA_036493195.1 Gemmatimonadaceae bacterium
CGGCGACCCTCGGTGGCGGCGTAGTACGCGGTGTCGATCCCTTCCTGCACGTCGCCACGCGTTTCGGTGAGCGGCTTCCCCATCTCGCGTGTCATCAGCTCCGCGATCTCGTCCTTGCGCGCGACGAGCAGGTCGCCGGCCTTGCGCAGGATATCGCCACGCGCGGGCGCCGGCGTGCGCCTCCAGCGCTCGAACCCCTTTTTCGCCGAGGCGACGGCGCGCTCGACATCCGACGCGCCCGAAAGTGGAAAGCGGCCGATGACGTCAGTCGTGTCGGCCGGATTGATGTTGTCGAAGTACTTGCCGGTCGAGGGCTCGACCCACGCGCCGGCCACGAAATTCTTGAATGTTTTCATTCAGTAATATTACGACGGCCGCGTCAGGAGCACATCCACGTCGCCGGATGCGCTACGGTAGGGAACGCATAGCCGACGCGGGGCAGCACCTCGAGCCCCGCCAGCACGAGCCCCCACACCACGAGGAGCAGCGAGAGGACGTGCGCCTGGGACGCGCGATGGCGCCAGGTCCACACCGCGCTCCACACGCCGGCCACGCCCACCATGGTGCTCGCGAAGAGGTACGCGAACAATCCCGGCCCGCAGCGCACGCTATAGGGCCAGAAGAGCATCGCCAATCCGAGAATGACGGCGAGCACGAGCCGCGCGAACACACCGAACGTCGTCGTGGTGCGCTGCACCTCGGCCACACGCGCCTTCTCGGCCGGCGCCTTCGCTCCCGACGTCGAGATCAACGCATCATCGGAGATCGACTCGAGCTGCTTGTCGATCTTCTTCATCTCCTTGTCCCAATCAGTGCCGGCCATTGGAGTCCTCTAGGCGTGCTCGCGCGTCAGCGCATACCGCTCGATCTTCTTGTAGAGATTCGAGCGCGGCATGTCGAGCAGGCGCGCAGTTTCGGAGACGTTCCAGTCTGTCTCGCGCAGCTTCGTGAGGAGAAAGGCGCGCTCCGCCGCATCCTTGAACTCCTCGAAGGTCTTGCACTCGGCGAGTGAGCCGAGGCTCGTGCTGTCCGCCGCGCGCTGCCCAAGCAGCCGGTCGACATCGGCGGCGCCAATGCGCGGGCCGCTCGAGAGAATCAGAATGCGCTCGACGGTGTTCTTGAGCTCGCGCACGTTGCCGGGCCAGTCGAAGGCGGCGAGCCGGTCGACGGCGTCCTGGCTGAAGGTACGCGGCGGCATCCCTTCGCCCTCGGAGAGGATCCCCGCGAAATGATGGACGAGCAGCGGGATGTCCTCGCGGCGATCGCGCAGTGGCGGAACGACGACCGGGACGACGTTGAGGCGATAGAAGAGATCCTCGCGAAAGTGCCCCTCCGCGATCTCTTCCTCGAGCGCCTTGTTCGTCGCGGCGATCACGCGCACGTCAACGGAAATCGTCTTCGAGCTGCCGATCCGATTGACCACGCCATCCTCGAGCACGCGCAGCACCTTCGCCTGCGCTGATGGGCTCATGTCTCCGATCTCATCGAGGAAGAGCGTGCCGCCGTTCGCCTGCTCGAACTTTCCCGTGCGATCCGCAATTGCGCCCGTGAACGAGCCCTTGATGTGCCCAAAGAGCTCGCTCTCGATCAGCTCACTCGGAATCGCCGCGCAGTTCACCTCCACGAAGGGCTTCGCGGCGCGCGGCGACAGTCGGTGCAGCGCGCGCGCAACGAGCTCTTTCCCGGTGCCGTTCTCGCCGGAGATCAGCACGCGCGCCGGCGTTGCGGCCACCCGCTCGATCTTCTCGATGAGCGAGCGAATCGCGAAGGACTTGCCGACGATCTCGTAGCGTGACTCGATGCTCGCGCGGAGGCGGCTGTTCTCCTCGCGCAGGACCACGTGCTGGAGCGCATTGCGCAGCGTGACCTGAATGCGATCGGTGTCCAGCGGCTTCTCGAGAAAATCGTACGCGCCGAGCTGTGTGGCCTCGACGGCGGTCTGGATGGTGCCGTGCCCGCTGATCATCACGACGATGGCCGACGGATCCTTCTCGCGAATCTGCTTGAGCGCCTCGAGCCCGTCGATGCCGCCCATCTTCACATCCATGAATACCAGATCCGGATGCCATTTCTCGTATTCCGCGATCGCGTCGACCGCGTTCGCGACCGAGCGCACCTCGTAGCCATCGTACTCGAGGAGCTGGCCGAGGGCAGCGCGGATTCCCTTCTCGTCGTCGGCGACCAGAACTCTCGGGCTCACTTCACGACCTTGTACAGCGTGATCTGTCCGTTGCGGATGCGCACGTCGCCAATGTGCACCGGAGTGATGAGCGGCAGCGCATCGTCCGCAATCCCCGGCGGCCGCGCGCCCTTGGAGTAGCTCTTGATCAGTCGCGGGATCATCGCGTGCGGAATGCTGAAGTCGTGAATGCGGAACGACTGCACGCGATATTCGCCCAGCCCGAGCTTCACGATGTCGAGCGTTCCGCCGAACTGCACCTGCTCGCTGCTGCCGAGCATCTGCGCGAGCGGCCCGAGCTGCGAGAGATCGCCGAGATCATTCGGATTGAGCGTGCATCGCACGAGGAGCTGGTCTCCGCTCACCATCGCCTCTACGTTGCGCGCCGACTCGGGGAGCTGATGGGAGAGCTGCTGGATGATGAACGCGGTGAGGTCGCCCGCCTCGACGTTGGCGTACACGGGGCCATTGCGCGACGCGAGCTTCTCGATGATGTCCTTCGCGCGCGCGGCACCTTCGGGAGTCGCGGGCTCCCACGTGCCGGGTTGATGCGCGGACGCAGGCGCCGTGGCCGTGCGCTCCGTGTAGCGGTGGAGCAACGGTATCCAGACGTCGCGCGTGACCCAGCCGCCCACGGCCAGCGCCGCCGCGACTACGAGGCATCCGATCGACTTGAGACATCCGCCCATGGCTTACCCGCCTCCCAGTGGAATCGACGCGATCTTCGTGTAGCGCGGACCTCCCGGCCCGAGCGCGCTCTCGATGAGCGCGAGCGCATTCACCTGCTGCATTCCCTTATACACCACAGCACGCGCGGCGAGCGCAAGCGCGCGCGCGTTCGCCAGCGGGAGTGCCTCGCGCACGCGCGCGAGGGTGATGTGCGGGCGAAAGGCGCGCGCATCGAGCGGATAGCCGCTCGCGGCGCAGGCCGCTTCCACATCGTGATGCATGAGCTCGAGCCTGGGGTCCTGTTGCACGCCCATCCATACGACGCGAGGCGCCCGAAGGTTTGGAAATGCGCCGAGTCCGCTCAAGCGGAGATCGAACGGCTGGTGCGCGGCTCCGACGGGAGCCAGAAGGCTCGTGAGCGCCGCTGACGCGGTATCGGGCTGCTCGCCGAAGAACTTGATCGACAAGTGCAAGTTGCTCTCCGACACCCAACTGGCTTCGGACGCGGCCCCTCGCATTGGCGCGGTCGCCTGGCGAATTGCCCGGCGCTCCCGCGGGTCCAGCTCAAGTGCCAGAAAGAGGCGCACTGTCTCCGCTGTCGGCGACGACGCCCGCAAGCACGTTCAGCGATCCGGAGCGGAAGCCGCGCGGATCGAGTACCACGTTCGCGAATCCCGCCCCGCGCACGGCGCTGCTCAGCTCCACCGAACGGTCTGCCCGCTGCCAGTGCTCGAGCTGCGCGAGATCCATCTCGATGCGCGCAGTGTCACCATGATGGCGCACGCGCAGGTTGCCCGAGACGCCGAGCTCCCGAAGCGCACGCTCCGCGCGCTC